>CADCVT010000215.1 GCA_902806215.1 uncultured Solirubrobacteraceae bacterium
CGCCGAGGTCGATGTTGTGCGCGGTCCACGACCCGTGCCGCGCGATGAGCGCGGCACGCCGCGCCGCGAGATCCTGCTCCATGCGCGCCAGGCTCGCACGTCAACGACGTGTCCGCCTCGCGGTCCAGGTACCTGAACGGATGATCGATGTCAATCGCTCAACGGTGAACATACGGTCACCGCCGATCGGTCGGCACTCCGTCGATGGACGTCATGCACGACCCTCGAAGGAGCTTGATTGTGAGCAGGATCCCGCACGGCCCGCGCCCCGTCGCCGTCGCCGTCGCCGTGCTTTCCCTCGTCCTCGCGATCACCGGCCTGCTAGCGCAGCCGGCCGCGGCGAGCACGCCCACCACCGCCTCCACCTCCGGCTGGATCACCGACGGCTCCGTGAGCGCGCTGGCACGATCGGATCACGGCTCGCTCTACGTCGGCGGGACCTTCTCCTACGTCGGCCCGTTCACCGGTCAGGCGGTCGCGCTCTCCGACGGCGGTGACGTGACGGCGCGGCCGCGCGTCAACGGCCCGATCCGCGCCGTCGAGCCGGACGGATCGGGCGGGTGGTACCTGGGCGGCACCTTCACCAAGATCGGCGACGAGGCCCGCAACAACCTCGCTCACGTGCTCGCGGACGGAACGGTCGATCCGCTCTGGAACCCCGGCGCCAGCACCACGGTCACCGTGCTGCGCTTCTCCGGCTCCACCGTCTACGCCGGCGGCATGTTCGTCTCGATCGGCGGACAGCCGCGCAACCGGCTCGCGGCGCTCGACGCGGTGACCGGCACCCCGACCGCGTGGAACCCCAACGCCAACAACTCGGTCACGTCGATCGCCCTCGACGGGTCGACGGTCTACGCCGGCGGCCTGTTCACGACGGTGGGCGGTCAACCGCGCAGCCGCCTGGTCGCGCTCGACGCCGCGACTGCGGCTCCGACGGACTGGGCCCCCAGCGTCAACAACACCGTCAGCGCCCTCGACGTCGAAGGCTCGTCGGTCTACGCCGGCGGCTCCTTCACGGCCGTCAACGGCATCGCCCGCAACCGCGTGGCAGCCATCGACACGACGACCGGTCAGCCGACGCCTTGGGACGCGAACGCGAACGCCTCCGTCCTGGCGCTCGAGGCCACCGCCACCACCGTGTTCGTCGGGGGGTCGTTCACCCAGATCGCCGGCGAGAGCCGGAACCGCCTCGCGGCGCTGAGCAGTGAGACGGCGACCGCCCGCGCCTGGAACCCGGACGCCAGCGGCGGCTTCAGCGCCGCTGTCAACGCGCTCGACGTGCGCGGCTCCACCGTCTACGTGGGCGGGACGTTCACGATGATCGACGGCAAGCAGCGCGGGCGGCTCGCCGCCGTCGACGCGGAGACCGGCAGCGCGACGAGCTGGAGTCCCGCGACGAACGGCACGGTGAGCGCACTCGCGGCCGACGCTGCGGGCGTCTACGCCGGCGGCAGCTTCACGTCCGTCGGCGGACTCACGCGGCGGAACGCCGCAGAGCTGGATCTGACCACCGGCGAGGCGACGGCGTGGGCACCGAACCCCGACGGAACCGTGAACACCCTGGCGGCGGCCGGCTCGACCGTCTACGTGGGCGGGCGCTTCACAACGATCGGCGGCGAGCTGCGCTCCAACGTCGCGGCCGTCAGCGAGAGCGGGAGCGTGAAGGCCTGGAACCCGGACGCGAACAACTCGGTCTCGCAGATCGTGGCGGCCGGCTCGGCGATCTACGTGGGGGGTGGGTTCACCTCGATCGGCGGGCAGCCTCGCCGCTATCTGGCGGCGCTTGCGGAGGATGGCACGGCCACTCCTTGGGATCCGTCGCCCGACTCCTTCGTGAACGCGCTGGCCGTGTCGGGATCGACCGTCTACGCCGGTGGTGCCTTCACGACGATCGGTGGCCAGCCTCGTCGTTTCGCGGGCGCGGTCGACTCGGCCGGCGCCGCCACGAGCTGGACGGCGGACGCCGACGGCTACGTGCGGGCGATCGCCGTCTCCGGCTCGACGACGTACGTCGCCGGCGGGTTCCTGACGCTCGGTGGCCTGCCCCGCCAGGGCCTTGCCGCGGTCGACGCCTCCGGTTCGACCTCCGCATGGGATCCACGGGCGAACGGCATCGTCCACGCGATCGCCGTGTCGGACTCGCTGGTCTACGCGGCGGGCGCCTTCAGCTCACTGGGCGGACAGCCGCGACGGAACGCCGGCGCCGTGGATGCCACCGGCAACGCAACGGCGTGGAACCCGGGGCCGGCGTCCTCGGCCAACGCGATCGTGGCCTCGGACTCCTCGGCCTACGTCGGCGGTGCGTTCACCACCGTCGGCGGACTCGGTCATACCGGACTCGCGTCGTTCGTCGCGGCGCCCTCCGTGGTGACCGCGCCGGCGATCGTCGGCGAGCCGATCATCGGTCGATCGGTGGCCGCCGACCGCGGCACATGGGGCGGAGATACCGCGTCGTTCGCCTACCAGTGGCTGCGCGACGGTTCCGTCATCCCCGGTGCGACGAGCCGCGAGTACACGCTCGAGACGGCCGACGAAGGCCAGGACATCGGCGTTCGCGTCGAGGCGCGCAACCTCGGCGGGACGACGTCCACGTCGGCGGCCGCGGTCCGGGCCCGCGCCCCGCAGGCGGCGACGCCGTGCTCGCAGTCGGCGGCCTGCGCCGCGGCCGCTGAGCGTCTGCGGACGCTCCACCCGCCGTCGGTCGCCGACGACGCGAGCAACGCCCTCGATACGACCGCGGACGGCTTCGCGTCGCCCGACGGGGCCGCGATCCCGAAGGATCCGGACGCCCCGATGACGGTCGAGACCGACGCCGGCCCGCTGTCGGTGGAGCTCGCCGATGGGTCGCAGGCGGCGCACGACGGGAAGCTCGCCGCCGACGCCGCGGTCGTGTACCCGGCGACGTCGGAGAGCACGGACACCGCGGTTCGCGCGACCGACGACGGCGTCGAGACCTTCAGCGTGCTGCGCGACGAGACCGCCGATCCGACCGTGCGCCTCGCGCTCGACCTCCCCGGCGAGGAGCGGCTCGTCGAGCAGGACGACGGCACGGTCACCGTGCTCGACGAGTCGCCGCCGGTCGCGGTTCCCGACGAGCCGAAGCCGGCCGACGTCCAGGCCGGCACGCCCGAGGCCGACGCGCTTCGCAGCAGCGACCCGAGCTTCGACCCCGACACGCCCGACGCCGATCCGGCCGCTGACGCGACCGTGCTCGCGCAGACCGAGAGCAAGGCCGGCGACGGTCTGCCGGTGACGGAGGGCCAGGCCATCACGGGCGCGGTGGCGGACGACCCCGAGACCCCGACGGGCACGGCACCCTCCGGCGACGAGACCACGTCGCCCGACCCGCACGTCGCCGACGCGCAGCAGCAGGCAGAGGCCATCTCCGATCAGGCACGCGCCGATGCCGTGGCCGAGCTCGGGGAGCTGAAGGCCGCTGGTGACGCGTTCGACGCCGAGCGCGCGGCGGATGTCGCCGCGACACGCGATGACGTGCGCCTGGTCGCGCAGGTCAAGGAGGTCTGGGCGAAGGACGCCGACGGCGACGCCGTGCCGACGGTGTTGACGGTCGAGGGCGACTCGGTCGTGGTCACGGTCGAGCCGACGGCGGACGCGGCCTACCCGATCATCGTCGATCCGTGGGTCGTCCACACCAACACCTACGAGAAGTGGACCGAGGTCAAGCACTACAAGACCGAGCGCTACATCGCCCGGTGGGACCTACGCACCCGGCACGTCGGGTGGGTCCACGTCGGCTGGTGCTGGTTGCCGGGCTGGTCGTGCGCGGACTTCGGCAACGGCTGGTGGGGCGTGTCGCCGGCGGGGGTCTTCGCCCAGTTCAGCAGCGTCTGGGACTGGTACGCCGCGTACCACTTCTACGAGGTCCCCTTCTACCAGCTTCGGACCGTCTACTCCCACAGCACGTACTACTCGCGCTGGGTCACCGAGGAGGACTGGGAGTGGATCGAGGACGCAGACGTCAGCGAGCGCGGCGACGACTCGCTGAGCGACGTCAAATGGGAGGACGGCGACGCGTGGGTCACCGACACGACCGAGGGTTCCGCGCGGGCAGCGTGGCTTCCAGCGGTCCTGATCTGCGTCCGCGTCTGCCCGGTGATCGCCGGGACCGCCGTCAAGGTCGTGAAGAAGTCCGCGTCGGCGGCACGCATCGTCCGCATGCCGAAGCCGATCCCGAGCACGCAGCAGCTTGCCGCGTCGTTCAAGGCCGCCCGTGGGTCGAGCCCCGGGCGGACGCTCGGTCAGAACCTGGTCCGGGGAGGACAGCAGCTCACGACCAAGCAAGTGGAGAAGCTGAGACGCGCGTGGACCGACGCCGGCTTCAACGCTCACCACATCGTCGCGACCGGCGACGGACGGGCGGAGTTCGCGCGTGCGATCCTGCAGCGTGCGGGCATCGGCCCGAACGATCCCATCAACGGCGTCTGGTTGAGGGCCTGCTCGCATCGGTGCATCCACACGAACCTCTACTACCGCAACGTGAACGCGATGCTCGAGAAGTTCAACGGGGTGCACGCACCGCCGCGGTTCCTGGTCGAGCAGGAGCTGCGACGGATCGCGCGGATGCTCGAGACGAACCAGTTCCCCTACAAGTAGGCCGGAGGTGAGCGACCTGATCGAGGTGACGCTGGCGCGAGCGCGCGCCGTGCTCGACCAGGCCGAGGAGGTGCGGGCGGCCGCTGACGCGTCGGTCGTCCGCTGGGAATGGGTCACCGAAGGCGCGTACGAACATCGCCCGGAGCCGCTGGCGCGGGAGCGAAGCTACGGGCCGAAGCGGGTGCGGCGGTTCGCTGAGCGGCCGCCCCTCCCCGCGCAGGCCGAGGGGTACGGGTTCGACGAGGGAGGCGACATCGTCCGGTGCCGTGCCGGCGAGCAGCTCGAATCGGACGAGCTGCTGCGGCACGAGCCGGACGGCGTAGCGTCGGTCGTCTTCTACGAGGGCAAGCTCACGCGTGCCGGGTTCGCCCTTGTGGCGGACGGTCGCGTCGCGTGCACGGCGCGAGTCGCCCAGGACGGCCTGATCGAGCACGAGACGTTCACGTACGACGACGCCCGCCTGATCGGCGTCGACGCGTACATGGAGCTCCGGAACGTGGACGAGGTGCTCGCCGTTGAGTACGCGTCGTCGTGCGCCTACGACGTCGACGGCCGCCTCGTCGAGATCGTGAACACGTACGACACGGGCAGGAAGCGCGTCGTCTATCGCGCGTCCGGCTACGGGCGGCCGAAGGCGCGGGTAGCGGCCGACGTCGAGGACGAGCTCGTCCGGCTCGTGTCGCGCTGGGCGGCGGAGCGCACCTCCGCCGAGCCCGTGTGCTCGCTCCTGCTCCAGTACGACATCGAGGATCCCCTGCCGCCAGCTCCGGCCTTCGTGACGGAGGCGCACCGCGAGCGCGTGCTCGCCGCGGACGATCCCGAGGGGCCGCTGTACGGCCTGTGGAACGTGGCGGAGCTCGACGGCTTCGACGGGTCGCCGCTCGCGTCGGAGGCACTCGAGGCGCTCGCGACCGAGCTGCGGGCGGTTGACGACGGGGCCGCGGCGCGCAAGGCGCTGCAGCGCGCATGCCGGCGCCTCAACGAGGATCGTTCGTGGCTCGGAGACACCGCCCGCACCGGCGACTTCGTCGTCACCTGCGTCGACCTCGAGCTCGAGAACGTCGAGGTCGACCTGAAGGCGAGCGTCGCCGACGGCACGCTCGTCAGGCGCCTGCGCAAGGCGGACGCGCTGCGGCGCGGGCCCCGGAACTGAGCGGGATCGAGTCCGTCAGGCCTGCACGTCGACGAGGTGCGGCGGCTCGTCGTCGTCGAGCGGGCGCCGCGGAGGCGGCTTCGGGTGCTGCTTGCGGCGCTCCTGCTGCTCGCGCTCGTGGTCGCGCTCGCGCGCGGGCGTCACGGCCCAGGTCCGCTCGTGCGGCTGGGGCGAGGCGATGCGCTCGATGCGATCCATGAGCTACCGGCCTCAGGCTTCGAGGGCCTGGCCCTCTTCGGCGGCGATGCGCTGCTCGGCCAGGCCGACCTCGGCGCGCGCGACGTGCCGCCACACCGAGACGGCGACGGCCCAGCCGGCCATGTAGCAGGCGACGCCCGCGATCAGGGCGCGCACGCCCGCGTCGAAGAGCGGCAGGTTCGCCGACAGCGACAGCAGGCCGAAGAGGAGGAACCCGGCCATGCCGGCCCAGGCCTTGGCCTCGCGGATCTGGCGCTGCGCGCGGGGATGGCCCGAGAGGCGCGGACGGAAGTCCTGGGGCTCGGGCTCGGGCGCCTGCTTCGCCGGAGTCTTCTTCTTGGCGGCCATCGATCCCTCTTATCGACCGGTCGACGCCAGAAGTGACTTCGCGAGCTCGTCAGCGGCCGCAGGTCGGACCGCGGCTCGGCCGTTGGCGGCCTGGCCGACGAAGGCGAACGGCAGGCCGGTCTCCATCGCGACGGCGATCGCGGGACCGAAGTGCTCGGTCTCGTCGCTGTGGGTGAGCGCCAGCGAGCTGACGCCGATCCGGCGCCCGGCGGCGACGAGCTCGCGCGCGGCAACGAGCGACATCGTGGCGGGCACGGCGAGGACGACCTCGTCGGCGCCGGTGGCCTTGAGCTCGGCGGCGAGCGTGCGCAGCGCGCTCTTGGACCGCGGCGACACGCCGGGCGTGTCGACGAGGACGAGCGAGTCGGCGCGGCGCTCGGCGACGCGGGCGGCGGCGCCGGCCGCGTCGGACGCGACCTGCATCGGCACGCCGGCCGGGGACAGCAGCAGCGCGAGCTCGGCGCCGGCATCGTCGGGCCGCAGCGCGACGCAGGCGACCGGCAGGCCGGTCGACTGCGCGTACGTGCCGGCGAGATGGCCGGCGAGATGGGTCTTGCCGGCGCCGCCGGGGCCGACGAACGCGATCACGCGGCCGGCCGCGCCGCCGACAGGGCGGACGGGGATGCGGCGCGCGAGCGCGTCGACGAGGACCGCGCGCGGCTTGGCGTTCGCGCCGGCGAAGGGCAGCAGGTGGGTGACGGCCTCCTCGACGATCGCGTCGGCGATCGGGGCCTCGAGACCGCGGTCGACGAGCGCGTCGCGCAGCGGGACGATCTCGGCGGGGAGCGGCGTGCGCGGGAGATCAGCCGGGGGCGGATTCCCCTGGGGCACGAGTGCGACACCCGGCTCATGGCCCGCGTGCGGCGACGGCGTCACCGGACGGGCGTAGGCCTCGGGGAGGAACGGGTTCGTCTCGGGCTCGCGCGCGTCGCCGGGCCACGGCACCTCGCGCACCTCCTCGAGGACCAGCGGCTGGTGCGCGGGCGCGGGACCGGGCGGGATGTTCTCCGCGGCCCAGTCGCTCCACGCGTCGTCGTCGATCGTCGACGGCGTCGGCGCGGGCTCGGCAAACGTCTCGGGCACGAACCCGTGCGCGGCCCCCTCGGCCACGAACGGTCCCGCTCCGAAGGCGCTCGGGCCGAACCCGTCCGCGTCGCCGAAGTCCTCCGCGCGCGCCTGGGCGCCGCGGAGCTGCTCGAGGAAGTCGGGGGTGGCCGGAGAATCGTCGCGGACGTCCACCGAGAACCCCCGGGAGCCAGCTTCGCCCGGAGGTATCGTCCCCTGGGCGATACCTCCAGGGGAATCCGCCTCTGGCGGATCTCCCATTGCCTCGATCTCCACCATGCGCTTCTGGAAGAAGCCCCCCACACCGCCCGTCAGCCCCTCTCGCTGACGGACGATGACCGCGTCGGGTCCCAGCTCCGCCCGCACACGCGGGAGCAGCTCCTCAAGGGACCTTCCTCGGTAGGTACGGGTGGTCATGCGCTCACGACTCCGACGGTCTCGACGCTGATGCCGGGCGCGATCTCGTTGTACGCGCACACCGACAGCTGCGGGAGTGCCTGTTCGACGAGCCGCCGGAGATGCCTGCGGACACGCGAGGAGCAGATGAGGACTGGGCGACGATGTGCAGCGCCGGCGTGATCGACCTGCGTCGACAGCGACTGCACGAGCGCCTGGGCACGCGACGGCTCCATCGCGAGGTACTCGCCGTCGGCGGTCTGGGCGATCGCCGAGGACACCTCCTGCTCGATGGCCGGGTCGAGGGCGATCGCCTTGAGGCGCAGCTCGTCGTCGACATGGGCGCTGACGATCGTGCGGCCGAGCGCCTGGCGCGCGTACTCGGCGAGGAGGTTCGTGTCCCGCGTGAGCCGGGCGCGGTCGCCGATCGACTCGACGATCGCGCCGAGGTCGCGGATCGACACGTTCTCGCGCAGCAGGTTCTGGAGCACGCGCTGGATCTCGCCAACCGACAGCAGCTCGGGGACGACCTCCTCGACCACCGCGGCGTTGGTCTCCTTGAGGCGATCGAGCAGCGAGCGGACGTCCTGGCGCGTGAGCAGCTCGGAGGTGTGCAGGCGGATCGTCTCGGTCAGGTGGGTCACGATCACGGACTCGGCGTCCACCACGGTGTACCCGAGCGCCTCGGCCTCTGCGCGGCTGGCGTCCTGGATCCAGTGCGCGGGCAGGCCGAACGCGGGCTCGGTCGTCGGGACGCCTGAGAGCTGGCCCACCGCGTCGCCCGGATCGAGCGCGAGCTGGTGGCCGGCCATCGTGCGGCCGCGGGCGACCTCGGTGCCGCGCACCTTGAGCACGTACTCGTGTGAGGCGAGGCCGATCTCGTCGTGGATGCGCACCGACGGGATGACCGTGCCGAGCTCGGCGGCGATCTGGCGGCGCACCGCGCCGACGCGCTGCAGCAGCGAGCCGCCGGCGCCCGCGTCGACCATCGGCACGAGGCCGAAGCCGATGCACAGCTCGAGCGGGTCGATCTGCAGCGCCTCGAGCGCCTGGTCGCGCGGCGTGACCGGCTCGGGCAGCAGCGCCTGCTGCGCCTCGGCGGCCGCGACCTCCGCCCGCGACGGGGCGTCGACGAGCCGGCGCCCGAGGAAGAAGAACAGTCCGCCGATGATGAGGAACGGGATCTTCGGCAGGCCCGGCACGAGCGCGAACGCGCAGATGACCGCGCCGGCCACCATCGGCGCCTTGCGGTTCATCGTGAGCTGGCCGGAGATCTCCGAGCCGAGGTCCTTGTCCGACGCCTGCCGCGTGACGAGGATGCCGGTCGCGACCGAGATGAGCAGCGCCGGGATCTGCGCGGTCAGGCCGTCGCCGACGGTCAGCAGCGAGAAGTGCTGGATCGCCTCGTTGAACGGCATGCCCATCTGCGCGATGCCGATGACGATGCCGCCGACGAGGTTGATGAGCGTGATCAGGATCGCCGCGATCGCGTCGCCCTTGACGAACTTCGAGGCACCGTCCATCGCGCCGTAGAAGTCCGCCTCCTGCGAGATGTCGTCGCGGCGCTGGCGCGCCTCCTCGTCGGTGATCTGGCCCGTGTTGAGGTCGGCGTCGATGGCCATCTGCTTGCCGGGCATGGCGTCGAGCGTGAACCGCGCGCCGACCTCGGCGACGCGGCCCGCGCCCGCCGTGATCACCACGAACTGGATGATGATCAGGATCATGAAGACGACGAGGCCGACGACGACGTCGCCGCCGACGACGAAGTTGC
>CADCVT010000216.1 GCA_902806215.1 uncultured Solirubrobacteraceae bacterium
AGCGGATGCCGAAGATGTCGGGCGTCGAGTTCCTCGGCGAGGCGCTCGACGTCTACCCCGACTCGCGCAGCGCGCTGCTCACCGCGTACTCCGACACCGAGGCGGCGATCAAGGCGATCAATGACCTCGACCTCGACTACTACCTGCGCAAGCCGTGGGAGCCGCCGGACCAGAACCTCTATCCCGTCGTCACCGACCTGCTCGACGCCTGGGAGGCCGAGGCGCCGCCCGAGGTCGAGGACGTCCGGCTCATCGGCCCGCGCTTCCTCGCCGAGGGCCACGCGCTGCGCGACCTGCTCGCGCGCAACGACTTCGCCTACCGCTGGTTCGACATCGAGGAGCCCGAGGCGCAGCGGCTGCTGGGCGCCGCCGGCCTCGAGCACCCGCAGGTGCCGGTGGCCGTCCTCCACGACGGCTCGGTGCTCGAGGCGCCGAGCACGACCGAGCTCGCCCAGCAGCTCGGCCTGTCCGTGCGCGCCGAGCGCGAGGTCTACGACCTGGTCGTCATCGGCGGCGGTCCCGCCGGCCTCGCGGCGTCGGTCTACGGCGGGTCGGAGGGGCTGCGCACGCTGCTCATCGAGCGCGAGGCGCCCGGCGGCCAGGCCGGCCAGAGCTCGCGGATCGAGAACTACCTCGGCTTCCCGCGCGGCCTGAGCGGCCAGGACCTAGCTCGCCGCTTCCGCCAGCAGGCCGAGAAGTTCAACACCGAGATCCTCGCGGTACAGGCCGCCGTCGGCCTCGAGCGCCGCGGCTCGTCGACGATCGTGAAGATTACCGACGGCACCGAGATCCGCGCCCATGCGGTGATCGTCTCGACCGGCGTCGCGTACCGCCGCCTCGACAAGCCCGGGGTGGAGGAGATGACCGGCGCCGGCGTCTACTACGGCGCGGCGATGACCGAGGGCCGCGCCTGCAAGGACCAGCACGTGATCATCGTCGGCGCCGCGAACTCGGCGGGCCAGGCCGCGATCTACTTCGCCGAGAACGACGCGACGGTGACGATCGCCTGCCGCGGCGACGACCTGCGCAAGGGGATGTCCGAGTACCTCGTCTAGCGGATCGAGAGCTCGCCGTCGATCTCCGTCCGCCTCGGCACGCAGGTGTCCGCCGCGCAGGGCAACGGCCACCTCGAGTCGGTGCGGTTCCTCACGCCCGACGGCGAGCAGGACGTCGAGGCCGAGGCGATGTTCATCTTCATCGGGGCGCGACCCGAGACCGACTGGCTCGACGGGCAGGTCGCCCGCGACGAGCGCGGGTTCATCCTCAGCGGCCCCGACGTCGGGCGCCCGAAGGGATGGCCGCTCGAGCGCGACCCGTTCCTGCTCGAGACGAGCATGCCCGGCGTGTTCGTCGCCGGCGACGTGCGCAGCGGCTCGGTCAAGCGGGTCGCCTCGTCGGTCGGCGAGGGCGCCATGGCCGTCCGCTTCGTCCACGAGCACCTGGTGCCCTGATGCGGAAACTCGCTGCCAGCTGCAACCGAGTGTTCCGCATCAGGACACTAGGCGGATGACCGTCGAGGAGCGCATCGCGGAGCTGCGTCAGGTCGAGCTCGTCGCCGCGCTCGGCGACGATCGGATGCGCTGGCTCGCCGAGCACGCCGAGGACCGCGTGTACGAGCCCGGGGAGGTGATCTTCGCCGAGGGCGAGCTGCCGACGCACTTCTTCTTCATGCTCGACGGCGGCGTCGAGACCACGTCGAGGCTCGGCGACGGCGAGGAGGCCTCGGTCGTCTCGCACCGCCAGTACACGTTCCTCGGGGCGATCTCGCTGCTGAACGGCCTCCCGTACCCGGGCACGTCGAGGGCGGCGAGGCGCACACGCGCGATCCTCATCACCGAGGACACGTTCAACGACCTGATCCGCGACGAGGCGGCGGTCCGGCGCACGGTGCTGCAGGCGTTCCAGCCGGTCTTCGAGCGCTGGGGTCAGATCCAGGGCCAGCGCGAGAAGCTCGCCGCGCTGGGCGAGATGTCGGCCGGGCTCGCGCACGAGCTCAACAACCCGGCGTCCGCGGCCGGCCGCGCCGCGCACGACCTCGCCGAGGCGCTCGCGGCGGTCCAGGCAGGGATCGGCCGGTTCGCCGAGCGGGGCGTGTCGCCCGAGACGCTGGCGACGCTGGCGACCACCGCGGCGAAGGCGCGCGCCAAGGCCGCCGACGCCGAGGAGCTCGACGCGCTTGAGCGCTCGGACCGCGAGAGCGAGGTCGGCGAGGTGCTCGAGGCCCACGGCGTCGAGGACCCGTGGGACCTCGCGGCCGACCTCGTCGACGCCGGCGTCGACCGCTCGTGCGCGGAGTCGGTGGCGGCGTCCGTCGACCGCGAGGTGGCCGCCGACGCGCTGACCTGGGTGGCGGCGGGCGCGCGCGCCGAGGGACTCGCGCGCGAGCTCTCCGAGGCGACCGGGCGCATCGCGACGCTCGTCGGCGCGGTCAAGGAGTACTCGTACATGGACCAGGCGCCGTCGCAGGACGTCGACGTCAACCGCGGCATCAAGACGACGCTGACGGTGCTCCTGCACAAGCTCAAGAAGGGCGACGTGCGGATCGTCAAGGAGCTCGACCCCGACCTGCCGCAGATCCACGCCTACGGGTCAGAGCTCAACCAGGTGTGGACGAACCTGCTCGACAACGCGATCGACGCGCTCGACGGCGACGGGACGATCACCATCCGCACCGCGCGCGGCGGCGACGACGCGGTGCTCGTCGAGATCGCCGACGACGGGCCGGGCATCCCCAAGGAGGTCCAGTCGCGGATCTTCGAGCCGTTCTTCACCACCAAGGACGTCGGCAAGGGCACCGGCCTCGGGCTCGACGTCGCGTGGCGGATCGTCGTGCAGCGTCACCACGGCGACATCCGCCTGGACTCCCGCCCCGGAGAGACGCGTTTCACGGTGCGCCTCCCCATGGACGGGGTCAACGGGTCCAACGGCGGAAGCGTCTGAGCCGCGCGACGGGCTGCGGTCATCGCGGTGAGACGCGTCGCGGTTGCGGTCTTGAGAGGATCCCCGCATGGACCGCCAGCTGGAGTTGAGCCTCGGGCCGCAGTACGTGGTCGAGGTCGAGGACCGGCTCAGCGCCGCCCTTTCCCGCCGCAACGGCGGCGACTACGCGTCGCCGCCGCAGTCGCTCGAGGACGCGCGGCGGCTGGCGTCGCTGCTGCTCGACACCGAGGACCTCGCCGAGGGCGAGGGGCCGTGGCGGCGGCCGCTGGCCGGTGGCCTGCGGACGGTCCGGCTGATCCGGGTGGATCGCTAGCGCTAGGGGGAGTTCGGTGCGGGATCCTCGTTGTCGCGCTCGCGCGGCGGCGGGGTCCCCTCGCCCTCGAAGTCGACGTCGCTGTCGAGCGGCGGCGCGTCCGGGGTGAGCATGTCGGGATCGTCGGGCGGGTTGGCCGCCTGCGCGTCGCCGAGCGACGCCTCGCCGTGCGCGACGCGGTCGGCGCCGTGGTGGTCGTGGCTCATGCCCGCAGGCTACCCGCGCGCTTGGACTCGTACAGCCGCGCGTCGGCGATCCGGTAGAGCTCCTCGGCGTCGTCCGCGTCGTCGGGGCAGGACGCCGCGCCGGCCGTCGCCGCGCTGTGAAGCGAGACCGCGTCGACGATGCGCACGGCGACCATCGGCGCGGTGATCCCGTCGCTCTGCTCGAGCAGCACGGCGAACTCGTCGCCGCCGACCCGTGCGGCGCAGTCGGTCGCGCGGACCGCGCCGTCGATCGAGGCGGCCACGCGGCGCAGGAGGTCGTCGCCGGCAGCGTGCCCCTGGAGGTCGTTGACCGCCTTGAAGCCGTCGAGGTCGAGCAGCACGAGCCCGATCGGCGTGCCGTAGCGGCGAAAGCGCGCGAGGCGCTCGTCCAGCTCGTCCTCGAAGCCGCGGCGGTTGAGCGTGCCGGTGAGGTGGTCGGTCCGCGAGAGCCGCGCGACCTCGGCGAGGTGCTCCTCGTGCGCTCGCGCCTGGTAGAGACACAACAACATCGCTCCGAGCAGCGCGATCGCGAACAGCAAGGTGTCTGCAGCCTCGTACTCGAGCGCGAAGGTCAACGTCGCGACGCTCGCCGCCACGTCGATCGCCGACAGCGCGAGCACCAACCGGAGCGGGTACGCGATGGCGCCGAAGACCATCGGCAGGAAGAAGAACGCGATGAACGGAGAGCTCGGGTCGTTCTCGACCGCGACGGCCGCAGCGACAATGGCGACGAGCGCGATGCTCCAGCCGAGGAAGAACGGGGCGATGAGGCGCCGGCGTGCCATGGCCTCCAGCGGCACCACGGAGGCGACGCCCGCGACGGCGGCCGCGATCCCGACGACGACCAGCAGCAGCGGGCGGTTGGGCCGGTCGAACGTGACGAGGAAGTAGACCGCCACGCCGGCGCACAGGAGCAGGCTGACGCTCGTGCCTGCATGCACGCTTCGCCGCAACGCGGCCACGTTCTCCTCCCAGACGTGCACGCTCCGTAAGACTGACTATCACCTGGACGCTGGTACATGCGTCCCGGTTCGAGACGTTCGCTACGAGCGGTGTCGGTCGTCGGCCCACTCGTGACCCACGAACACCGGCTCGGGATGCAGGTCGACGCCGAACGCGTCACGCACTCCGTCGGCGATCTCGCGGGCCAGCGCCACGAGCTGCGCGCTGCTCCCCGCGCCGCGGTTCGTCAGCGCCAGCGTGTGCTTGGTGGAGATCGCGACGGTCGCCGCGTCGCCGTGGCCCTTCGTGAACCCGGCGCGCTCGATGAGCCACGCCGCGGACGTCTTCGCCCGCCCGTCGGGCTCCGCCCAGCGCGGCACCTGCTGGTCGGGCCCGAGCCGTTCGGCGACCCGCGCCTCCAGGCGCGCGAACGCGTCGGCGTCGAGGATCGGGTTCGTGAAGAACGAGCCGGCCGACACCGAGTCGGGATCCTCGGGGTCGACGACCATGCCCTTGCGGCGGCGCAGCGTCACGACGGCCTCGCGCACCTCGTCGAGCGGCGCGCGCTCGCCGCCCTCCACGCCGAGCGTGCGCGCGAGCTCCGCGTACCGGATCGGCGCGCTCACCTCCGACGGCTCGAGCGCGAACGCGACCGCCAGCACGACCCAGCGGCCGGGCGTGCGCTTGAACACGCTCGAGCGGTAGGCGAAGCCGCAGTCCTCGGGCGACAGCGTCTCGACCACCTGCGTCGTGCGGTCGAGCACGCGCACCGCGACGACGGTGTCGCTGACCTCCTGGCCGTAGGCGCCGACGTTCTGGATCGGCGTGGCGCCGACCGATCCGGGGATGCCCGACAGGCACTCGACGCCTGCGAGCCGATCGCGCACGCAGCGCTCGACGAACGGGTCCCACGGCTCACCGGCCTGGACCGTGAGCGTGTCGCCTTCGCGTTCCACCCCGCTGGTCAGGACGTGGACCACCGTGCCGGGGAACCCCTCGTCGGCGACGACGACGTTGCTGCCTCCGGCGAGGACCAGCAGCGGCTCGCCCGCGGCGTCGGCGTCGCGCACGAGATCGACGAGCGCGTCCTCGGTCGTGGCGGCGACGAGCCGCCGGGCGGACCCGCCGAGCTTCAGCGTGGTGAGGTCGGCGAGGCGCGACATCGGCCGACGAGGCTACTTTCCTCGTCGTGGAACGCCGCCCGCTCTCGCTCATGGAGGCCGTCTGGCTCGGCGTCACGCTGTTCTTCGTGGCGTTCGTGTCGGCGCTGGGGATCCTCCTGGCGGTGCTCGGCGCGATGCACGCCTACTACGAGGACCGCAAGATCATGCTGATCGGCTACTGCGGGCTCGCGGGCCTGGCGCTCGCGCTCGAGCTGCTCGCGCTCTAGCCCGGCGGGTCGCGGGTCAGGCGGTGGTAGGCCCGCGGCGGGCCGCCCTGGAACGACCACGGCTGCTGCTCGCGGCACGTCGGCGGGGCGCTGCCGTAGGGCGGCTCGGCGCGCGGGTTGTCGAGGTGGCGGCAGCTGAACGACTCGAGGCCCTGCCCCAGCTTGTCGAGCCCGCGCGGGCGCAGGTACGCGTTGTGGCGGTTGGTCGGCAGCCGGCGGGGCTGGTCGACGCGGGACTCGTTGTTGACCGGGATCAGCACGCGCAGGTAGTGCAGGGCGTCCTTCGCGCCGGGCTGACGGAAGGTGTCCTGCGTGGCCGCCGCGAGGTTCATGAACGCCGCCATGAGCTCTGAGCGGTAGAGGCCGAGGTAGTCGACGACGGGGCGCAGGTCGCGCGCGGTCGTGTGCAGCACCGGCATCGCCTTGCGCGCGGTGTCGACCGTCCGGCTCGCCGCGGGCAGGCCGTCCTTCGCGGCGGTGAGCGCGGGATCGAGGTCGCGCAGCAGGCCACGCAGCGCCGGCAGCACCGCGTTCGTGTCGCGCAGCACCCCCGGGACGAGCGGCGTCGCCGGGCGCAGCGCGGTGAGCACCGGTGCGGCGTCGGCCGCCGTGCCCTCGGCGACGCGCAGCGTCTGGCGCAGCTCGCGCAGGAACGTGGGGAGGATCGTGATCGTCTGCCCGAGCTCCTCGTCGCGCCGCGACGTCGCCCGCAGGACGCGGTCGCCGCCGCGGATGAGCGCGCGCGTTTCGGCGCTGCGCCGGCCGAGCGCGCCGAACGTCGTCCCGGCGTCGTGGACGAGCGTGCGCAGGGCGTCGCGCTCGCTGCTCAGCACGGCAAGGACGCCTCCGGCTGCCTCGGCCGTCGGCGGGACCGAGCCGATCGCGTCGCTCAGCTCGTCGCCGCGGCCCTCGGTGCCCTTGGCGGTGCCGTCGAGCATGATCCGCAGGTCCTTGCGCGTCGGGTCGTCGAACGCGCGCAGCACCTCGTCGAGCTCGACCGTCGGCTTGACCTGGCCCGGCGGGATCCGGCCGCCCTCCGCGATCGTCGGTCCGCCCTTCGTTCCGGGCGTCAGCTCGACGAAGGTCTCGCCGAGCAGGGTCTTCTGGCGCAGCGTCGCGCGCACGTCGCGCTCGAGCGGCGCGTACCGCGTGCGCATCTCGATCTCCGCGCGGATGCCGCCGCTCGACGACTCCTCGATCTTCACCACCGTGCCGACCGGCACGCCGGAGATGCGCACGTCGGCCTGCTCAGCCAGCTGCGTGGCCTCCTTGAAGTCGACCGTGACCCGGTAGCCCTTCGGGCCCATTGGGACGGCGCCGCCGAACGTCGCCCACAGGAACAGCAGCAGGCCGAAGCAGCTCAGCGCGAACGCGATCATCGTCGCGAGGCGGGCGAAGGTGGGCGGCTGCTTGTTCACTTCGTCGCGTCCTCCGGGCATACGGGCGCGGCGGCCGCGGCGGCGAGCAGCGCGGCGGCCTGCGCGAGCGCGCCGTACGACGAGCACGAGAGCATGAGCGCGCCCCGCCAGGTCACGCCCTGCGCGTCGTCGACCTGGAGGATGTTGTTCGCGTTGTGGGCGAACCAGGTGGTCCAGAAGAGGTAGCCCTCCTCCGGTCCGTCGGGGTTGTGCGCGAGCTCGTTGACGACCCGGGTCAGGACGCGGAACGCGTCGGTCAGCGCGGGCGTCACCGCACCGAGGTCCTTCAGCGTCGGGTCGAGCGTCTTGGCGACGGGGATCGCCTCGCGCGTCAGCCCGCGGATCCGCTTGGCCGCCGGCGTCGCCTCGGCGAGCAGCGGATCGAGGCGCGGGAGCACGCGGCGGACGTCCTGCAGCGCGGGGCGCAAGGCGATGACCGCGGGCCGCAGCCGGC
>CADCVT010000217.1 GCA_902806215.1 uncultured Solirubrobacteraceae bacterium
AGGTCGGTCGGCTCCGGGCGCAGCTCGAGCGACCCGGCCTCGAGCTTGGAGAGGTCGAGCAGGTCGGTCGCGAGGTTCTTCAGGCGCTCGACCTGGTCGCGCACCTGGGTGAGGAACTCGTCGCGCGTCTCGTCGTCGAGGTCCTCGTCCTGCAGCAGCTCGAGGAAGCCGCCGAGCGAGAAGATCGGCGTGCGCAGCTCGTGCGACGCCGTCGCGATGAAGCGCTTGCGCGCGTTGTCGAGCTCGCCGAGCTGGCGCTGCATGTCGTCCAGCGCGACCGCCAGCTGCCCGAGCTCGTCGGTCGCATCGACGACGAAGCGGCCGCTGAGGTCGCCGGCCGCCACCCGCCGCGCCGTGCGCTCCATGCGCTTGATGCGCCGAGCGAGGCGCTGGGCGAGCAGGAAGCCGGCGGCCAGCGCGAGCACCAGCGCGATCGCGCCGGCGACGAGGATCCGCTCGCGCACCAGCGCGACGTTGCCCTCGACGTCCGACAGCGGCGCCGAGAAGACGATGACGCGCTCGACCGCGTCGCCACGCAGCACCGGCAGGGCGGCCTGGCCGAGCCGGCCCTGCGCGCTGGACTCGGTCCCGGTCGTCACCCGGCGCTGGCGCGCCGCCTCGGTGGCCACCTCGAACTGCAGGTCGGTCGGGGCGAGGATGCCGGTGGAGTCCGCGCGGACCGACGTCTGGACGCCGAGCGAGCCGCGGCTGACCCGCAGGAGCGTGACCCGCTCGCTCGCCCGGTCGCCGGTGCGCGCGACGATCCTGCGCAGCGTGTCGATGTCCGCGTCGCGCGCCTCGATGATCGGATCGGAGTAGCGCCGGGCGTCGGCGGCGAGGCTGTCGAGCTTCTGCTCGCGCAGGTTGCTTTCGAGCGGCGGGGCGACGTAGACGAAGACGAAGCCGACCGCGGCGAGCGTGATGGCGAAGACCAGCAGCGCGAGCCGGGTGCGAAGCGACCGCAGCGCCATGTCAGTTGTCGGTGTCGCGGAACCGGTAGCCCACGCCGCGGACCGTGAAGATGTACTCCGGGTCCTTGGCGTCCTGCTCGAGCTTCTCGCGCAGGTGGCGGATGTGCACGTCGATCGTCCGCGGGTCGCGGAACGCCGAGTCGCCCCAGATCCGCGTCAGCAGCATCTCGCGCGTGAAGACGCGGCCGGGGTTGCACGCGAGCGCCTTGAGGATCTCGAACTCGACGTACGTCGCCTGCACGTCGGCGCCGCGGACCTTGACCGTGCGCTTGGCGAAGTCGATGCGCAGCTGGGCGATCTCGAGCGACTCCTGCTCGCCGCCCTCCTCCTGCATGCGCGCCTGCCACGTCGAGCGGCGCAGCGACGCCTTCACGCGCGAGCGGAACTCCCGCAGGCTGAACGGCTTGGTGATGTAGTCGTCGGCGCCGAGCTCGAGCCCGACGACCTTGTCGACCTCCTCGGCGCGCGCGGTGAGCATGATGATCGGGACCGTCGACTTGGCCCGCAGCCGGCGGCACACCTCGAGCCCGTCGAGCTTGGGCATCATCACGTCGAGCACGACGAGGTCGAAGTCGTCGTCGAACTTCGCGAGCGCGTCGCGGCCGTCGTCGGCGCACACGACCTCGTAGCCGTCCTTCTGCAGCGGATAGCTCAGAAGCGTCTGGATGGCGCGCTCGTCGTCGACGAGCAGGATGCGGGGGGATCGTTCTGCCATGGGAAGGTCTGCCCCATATGGTGACGTAGGACCAGATGCTCGACAGCAGGCTCTACCGCGCGGCGTTCGTCCCGGTGCTCTTCTCGGTCCTGATCGCGGCGTTCGCGCTGGCCGAACGGCCCCGGGCGATCGGCACCACGCTGGCCCCCGACGCCTTCGACGGGCGGCGCGCGTTCTCGACCCTGACCGAGCTGCGGCGCACGTTCCCGAACCGCCGGCCGGGCTCTCCGGGCGACGACGCGCTCGCGCGCCGCGTCGAGCAGGACCTGCGCGCCACGTTCCCGCCCGGCTCGGTGCGCACCGTGCGCCGGGCGGCCGAGACGATCGACGGCGAGGCGACGCTGACCAGCGTGATCGCCGAGCGGACCGGGCGTGACGTCCGCCGGCTCGTGGTCGTCGCGCAGCGCGACGCGGCTCAGAGCGAGGAGGCCGCGCGCCTGTCGGGGACCGCGGCGATGCTCGAGCTGGCCCGGCTCTTCGAGGGAAGGGCGCTGCGGCGCACGGTCACGTTCGTGTCGACGAGCGGCGGGTCGGGCGGGATGGAGGGCGTCCGCGACGCGCTCAGGTCGATCAACGGCCCGACCGACGCGGTGCTCGCGCTCGGCGACCTCGCGGGCGTCCAGACCCGGCGGCCGATGGTCGTGCCGTGGTCGGAGACGAGCGGGACGGCCCCGGTCCGGCTGCGGCGCACGGTCGAGAACGCGCTGCAGCAGGAGACCGAGCTCGACCCGGGGTCGCCGCGCGCGCTCGCGCAGCTCGCCCGCCTGGCGGTGCCGATCACGCTGACGCCGCAGGGCGCGGCCGCGGCGCAGGGGTTCTCCGCGGTGACGCTTCAGGTCAGCGGCGAGCGCGGCCCGGCCGCCGACACCGAGGTCTCGCGCGCGCGGCTCGAGGTGTTCGGGCGCGGCGTGCTGCGCTCGATCGGCGCGCTCGACAACGGCCCGGACGTCCCGTCGGGCCCGCGGGAGTACCTGCTCGTCCAGCGACGCGTGATGCCGAGCTGGACCGTGCTGATGCTCGCCGGGCTGCTGCTGCTGCCCGCGCTGCTCGGCGCGGTCGACGGCCTCGCACGGGTCCGGCGAAAGCGCGAGCCGGTGGCGATCTGGCTGCGCTGGCTCGCCGCGGCGGCCGCGCCGTTCGTTATCGCGGCGCTCGTCACGCGGCTGCTCGGGCTCGCCGGCGTGGTCCCGTCGCTGGCGGGGACGGTCGACCCCGAGTCGGTCGCGCCCGACGCCGGCGCGCTCGTCGGCGTCGCGCTGACGCTCGTGCTCGGTTTCGCGCTGCGCGGCCCGGTCGGGCGCGTGCTGGGCGTGCCGCGGCGCCCACGCGACGGCGGGCCGTACCCCGTCGGCGCGGCGGCCGCGATCGGCATCGTCCTCGCGCTGCTCGCCGTCGGGGTGTGGATCGTCAACCCGTACACGGCGCTCCTGCTCGCGCCGGCGGTGCACCTGTGGCTGCTGGCGGTCGTGCCCGAGGTGCGGCTGCCGCGGCTGGCGCTCGTGGGGCTCGTGCTGCTCGGGCTCGTACCGCTCGCGCTGGTCGGGCTCTACTACTCGGCCCAGTTCGGCCTCGACCCGGTCGAGCTCGCCTGGATGGCGCTGCTGCTCGCCGCCGGCGGCTCCGCCGGGCCGCTCGGGATCCTCGTGTGGAGCCTCGTCCTGGCGTGCGGGATCGGCGCCGCGTCGGTGGCCGTGCGCAAGCGCCGGCGCGCGCACCACGACCCCGAGGACGGGCCGGTCACGATCCGCGGGCCGGTGTCCTACGCCGGGCCCGGGAGCCTCGGCGGGACGGAGTCGGCACTCCGAGGCTGAAGGGGCTCGTACGCTCACGTCAGTCGGCATGCGTAAAGCCCTCCGCGCCATCTCCACCGTCCTCATCCTCTCCGGGAGCCTGCTGCTGCTCGACGCCGGGTTGACGGTCGCGTGGCAGGAGCCGGTCTCGGCGATCTACGCGCAGATCACGCAGGACCGGCTCGGCGGCGAGCTGCGCGACCTCGAGGACGCCGAGGTCACGCCGCTCGAGCGCCGCGTGCTGGGCAAGCTCAAGACGAGCGGCAACCGGACCGCCTACCTCGCGCGGTCGCTGAAGCGCAAGCGCAAGGAGGGCCAGGCGGCCGGCCGCGTGAAGATCCCGTCGATCGGCGTCAACTGGGTCGTCGTCGACGGCACCGGCTCCGGCGCGCTGCGCAACGGCCCGGGCTTTTTCCCGCAGGCGCCCTGGCCGGGCGCGCGCGGGACGGTGGCGATCGCCGGGCACCGCACGACGTACGCGGCTCCGTTCCGCAACCTCGACCAGCTCGACGGCGGCGAGAGGATCGTCGTGGAGATGCCGTACGGCACGTTCACCTACCGCGTCGAGCGCACGCGGATCGTCGCGGCCAACGCGATGTGGGTCATCAAGCGCGTCGGCTACGACCGGCTGATCCTCTCGGCATGCCACCCGCTGTACAGCGCGGCCCAGCGCATCGTGACGTTCGCGAAGCTCGTGAAGTCCGAGCCGCGCGGCGCGTCGGCGACCGTCTGATCGACGGGTCGCACCGCTCGTAGGGGGCTCCGCCCCCTCACAACCCCCGAGACTCAGAGTGAAACTGCGTTCTGTGGACGCCTGACCTACCGGGGCGGCAAGCGCCTGCGCGCGCTTCTGGACGCTTTGCCGAGGCGCCCCCGGCCGTCCGTCCAGACGTGCATGAGGTCGGGCTGGACCTGGGGAACTCGCTGACGATGCCGTCCAGGAGCATGATCATGAACGACTTGAAACAGCAGGTTCAGCGCAGCGCCTACCAGGTCGACTGCGGTGCCGTGGCGGAGGCGTTCATCGCCCGTCAGAGGCGGTGCTGGTACCCCGCGACGGACCGGATGCCGGAGCCGTCGCGCAGCACGAGCGCCGGTTCGCCGTCGACCACCCGGCCGAACGGGCGCAGCGCGGGCATGCCCGCCGGGCCGCACGCGCAGAGCTCGTAGTCCTCGCCGCCGGCGGCCCCGAGCTCCCACGCCGGCACCCCGAGCTGCACCGCCACGGCGGCGACGCCGTCGGCGAGGAGCAGGGTGTCGAGGTCGACCTCGATCCGCACGCCGCTGGCCTTCGCCACGTGCGCGAGGTCGGTCGCGACGCCGTCGGAGAGGTCGATCATCGCGGTGGCCCCAGCGGCCGCGAGCGATCGGCCCTCCGCGAACCGCGGCACCGGCCGCAGGTACGCGGCGACGAGCGCGTCCGCGGTCGCCTGGGAGAGCTCGGGGCCGGGTGCGGCCCGGCCGTCGAGGACCGCGAGCCCCGCCGCGCTCGCGCCCAGCGCGCCGGTGCAGCCCACGACATCGCCGATGCGCGCGCCGTCGCGGTAGACGAGCGCGTCGGCGTCGTCGGACCAGCCCACGACGGTCACGCTGATCGTCAGCGCCGGCGCGGTCGTGACGTCGCCGCCCGCGATGGCGGTCCCGGTCTCGGCCGCCAGCGCGAACATGCCCTCGGCCAGCTCGAGCGCCGCGGCCCCGCCGAAGCCGCCGGGCGCCCCGAGCGACACGTACGCCTCGCCCGCGTCGGCGCCCATCGCGGCCAGGTCCGACAGGGCGCCTGCCATCGCGCGGTGCCCGACGTCGCGTGGCGACGCCTGCCCGAGCCGGAAGTGGACCCCGTCGACCATCGTGTCGACCGACGTGACCGCGAACGGGGGCGCCCGAAGGACCGCCGCGTTGTCGCCCGACCCGCGCACGAGCCGCTCGGGCGCCGGGGGCAGCATCCGCTGGAACGCGGCGATGAGGGCGAGCTCGCCGGCCCCGGCGCC
>CADCVT010000218.1 GCA_902806215.1 uncultured Solirubrobacteraceae bacterium
CACGCCCCCACCGCGCCGCCGCCAGGGGCGTCAGGTGGCGCCCGTCCACGCGCACGTGGTCAACGCCGGTGAGCTGGGTCACCCGCGCGGCGAGCGGCCACTCGTCGACGAGGTCATCCGGCATCCAGCGGGCGATCTCCGGGTGGGCCGGGACGCTCGTGACCGCGGTGACGTCGCGGTCGCGCGCCGCGAGCGTGGTCACCGCGCCGGAGTCGAGCCCGGCGCTCAGCTGTGAGGCGACGCCGCCCGTCGTGCGCAACCGCGCCCGGACGGCGTCGCCGAACAGCTCGAGGAAGCGCTCGGCGTACACCTCGTCGGACGGCAGGCGGACGTCCGGCACCTCGCGCGGATGCCAGAACTCGCGCACGGTCACCGCCGTGCCCCGCAGCGTGAGGACGTGCGCCGGAGGCAGCCGGTCGATCCCCTCGTAGGCGGTCTCGTCGCCGCGCTCCGGCCACGGGACGAGATAGCGGGCCAATTGGAGCTCGTTCAGCCGTCTTGGCACATCGGGGAGCGCCAGCAGCGCGTCCAGGCTCGAGGCGAACGTGAACGTCGTCCCGTCGTAGTGGTGGTGGAGCCCGGTCTCTCCGAGGTGGTCGCGGGCGACGACGAGTCTCCGCTCGTCCTCGTGCCACGCCGCGAACGACCAGTCGCCGAAGAGGCGGCGCACCGCGTCCTCGCCCCAGCGCTCGTACGCGAACGCGATCAGGTGGCCGTCCGGCGTGCTCTCGCGGTCGGGTGCGGGGACGCGGAGCTCGCGCAACAGCTCGTCGCGGTTGTCGAGCCGGCCTGCCGCGGTGACCGCGACGCGCCCGCCCGCGACCTCCAGCGGTCCCGCCTCGTGCACGGACTCGGGCGTCGTCTGCAGGACGAGCTGGCCGAGGCCGGCCGGGCCCCGGCACCATGTGCCGCCGCCGTCGGGTCCCCAGTGCGCCATCGGCGCGGTGAGCGCCGCGAGCCGCCGGGGCTCGACCGGCGCGCCGTCCGTGCGGACGACGCCGAGGATCGCGCTCATTCGGGCGCGTCGGCGAACGTCGAGACGACGGCGTACCGGCTCTGGTCGCGCCCGCCGGTCACGTGCAGCGTCCCGGCCCGCACCCACGCGTGGGCGTCGACGGAGTCCGCCGGGTCAAGCGCGCGCGCGACCCCGAGGTAGAGCGTGTTCGGGATGCCGCGGCGGCGGAGCATCGCCTTGGCGGCGAGCCCCTGCTCGAGGCACATCGAGCGCCACGGCACGCGGCGCGAAGCGGCCGCGACCGCCCACGCGACGCGGCGCGGCGCCTCAGCGGCGGGATCGTCCGCACGGGGCGACTCGCCCATGTGCGTCCCGAGGTGCCGCGCGAGCACGCGGAACGGGAGCACGACCACGGCGAGCCGTGCCACCGCGAGCGAGAGCAGGGCCTCGGCGAAGAGGAGGCGGTCCGGCCAGGACAGCTGCAGCAGCCGCCTAGCCGCCGATGCGGAGAAGGCCCTTGTCATGCAGCGACTCGAGGAGGCCGAGGACGTCGGCCTCGCAGCGCTCGGGGGTCACGTCGTACTCGGCGCGCACCTGCGCGAGGACGTCGGACACGAGGATCGGCGCAGCGAGCGCCTCCCAGATGAACGTCCCGATGTCGTCCAGCAGGTAGTAGCTCCCGCTGTCGACATCCATCATCGCGAGCTCCTCGCCGAGCGGCGCGCTGACGAGCGCATCACTGCGGGCGACGGTGGCGGAGGGCATGATCGCGGGCACGGCGTCCAACTATCGCAGGGCCCACGAACGCGTCCGCGGTCACCAGCCCAGGGGCTCTGCAGACGACTGCCCGGATCAGGACACTTGGCGGGTGAACGACCCACCTCGCGTCCGCTTCTGCGACCTCCCCACGCCGGTCCGGTCCCTGCACGGGCTCTCGGACCGGCTGTGGATGAAGGACGACAGCCACACCGCCTCCCTGTGGGGCGGCAACAAGCCGCGCAAGCTCGAGTTCGTCATCGGCGACGCGCTCGCCCGCGGCAAGAGGGCGATCCTCACGTTCGGGGCGCTCGGGACGAACCACGGCCTCGCCACGGCGCTCTACGCCCGCGAGAACGGCCTGGCGTGCGTCCTGTGCCTCGTCGACCAGCCGGTCGACGACCACGTCCGCGCGCAGCTCGAGCGGATCGGCGACTCCGGCGCGATCGTGTACCGCACCGGCACGTTCCGCCGCACCGCGCTGCGGATGCCGTGGCTGCTCGCCCGGCACCGCCTCCCCTACGTCCTGCCGGCCGGCGGCTCCTCGCCCGTCGGCGTGCTCGGCTTCGTCGCCGCCGCGCGCGAGCTCGCGCAGCAGGTCCGCGCCGGCGAGCTGCCCGAGCCGTCGGAGGTGTGGTGCGCGCTCGGCACGGGCGGGACCGCCGCCGGGCTCCTGCTCGGGCTGCGGCTGGAGGGGCTACAGACCGAGATCAAGGCCGTCCACGTCAACGACCAGCTCGAGCTGTCCGAGGCGACGATCCTCAAGCTCGTCCGCAAGGCCGCCGCGAAGCTCGAGGTCGAGGCGCCGGCCGACGGCGTCGAGGTCGTCCACGGATACCTCGGCGGCGGCTACGGCCACGCGACGCCCGCGGGCACCGCGGCCCTCGAGCGTGCGCGCGACGCGGAGGGCCTGAAGCTCGACCCCGTCTACACGAGCAAGACGATGGCCGCCCTGCTCGACCGCCTGCCGTCGACCGGCGGGCCGGTCCTCTACTGGCACACCTACAACGGCGTCTAGAACGACCGAAGGGGCGCCGAGGCGCCCCTTCGATCTGTCACGGCATCTCCGGGAAAGCTTGGGTCAGACGATCTCGTCGCCGTCGTCGGCGGCCTCGGTGTCGGGGACGTACTCCTTGTCGAAGTCCTCGTCCTCGAAGTCGTCCTCGTCCTCGTCCTCGTCCTCCTCGTCCTCGAAGTCCTCGTCGTCGTCCTCGTCGGACTTCGGCTTGGACTTCGGCTTGGCGCAGCGCTTGACCGCGGCGGCCTTGGCCTTGGAGTCCTTCAGCGTGCGGGCCTTCTGCTTGCAGCTGAGCTTGGTGGTCTTGGCCGCCTTCTTGACGGACTTCTTCGAGCAGGACTTCTTGGCGGTCTTGCACGACTTGGCGGCAGCTGCGCTCGGAGCAGCCTGCGCGGCGACCGGCGCGAGGGCAGCCAGCGCGACGAGCACAGCGGCGAGCAGGATGGCGAGCTTCTTCATGGTCCCCGCATCGGCCCGCTGGACGCCGTGCTGAGACAACCACCGGTGTCCATGGACACCTGTCGCAGAGCATTGACGTTAGATTTCGCGCCGCATGCACGCCCTCGTCACCGGGTTCCCCGGCTTCATCGCCCGTCGCCTCGCGCGCAGGCTGCTGGCCGACGACCCCGAGCTGCGGGTCACCGCGATCGTCGAGGCGAGCATGGCCGACGCCGCGTCGAGCGCGGCGCAGGCGATCGAGGGCGGCGACCGGCTCGAGCTGCTGACCGGCGACATCGGCGAGCGCCGGCTCGGCCTGGCCGACGACGACTACCGGCGCCTGGCCTCGACGGTCACGACCGTCCACCACCTCGCCGCGATCTACAACCTCGCCGTCCCGCTCGAGGTCGCGCAGCGCGTCAACGTCGACGGCACCGGCAACGTGCTCGACCTCTGCCTCGCCGCCGACAAGCTCGAGGGCCTGCACTACGTCTCGACCGCCTACGTCGCCGGCGTGCGCAAGGGCGTCGTCTACGAGCACGAGCTGTCGCTCGGACAGCGCTTCAAGAACCACTACGAGTCGACGAAGTTCCAGGCCGAGGTCTGGGTGCGCGAGCTCATGGACCGCGTCCCCACCACGATCTACCGCCCCGCGATCGTCGTCGGCGACTCGCGCACGGGCGAGACGCAGAAGTTCGACGGCCCCTACTACCTGCTGCGCTCCATCTCGCGCGCGGCGCGGACGAACACGCCGATCGCGCAGTTCGGCCGGGCGAGCGCGCCGTTCAACGTCGTGCCGGTCGACTTCGTCGTCGACGCCATCGCCGCGATCTCGAAGGACCCGGCCCAGGGCGACACGCTTCACCTGGTCGACCCCGACCCGCTGACCGCGAGCGAGCTGACCGTCCTGCTGTCGCGCGCCTACGCGGGCCGCGAGCCCTCCCTGCGCATCCCGGCCACGGTCGTCGCGGGGTCCCTGCGGCTCAAGCCCGTGCGCGAGATGTTCGAGGGCGCGCCCAGCGAGTCCATCCGCTACCTCAACCATCCGGTGCGCTTCAGCACCCGCCGCGCGGACGAGGTCCTGGCCGCCCACGGGCTCCGTTGCCCGCGATTTCCTGAGTATGCCGAGGCCATCGTGCAGTTCTTCCGCCAGCACGAGGGCGATCCGGCACTGCGTCCGGTGTAGGCACAGCCTGGGTTTCCACCCTCCAACCTCGTGCATGGACGAACGTTGGAGTGCAGGAAATGCGCTCAATGACCGAATCTGTAGGTATGTCCCCCCTCCCCGCCGTCCGCTGTTCCTCCTGCGAGTTCAAGTGGAACAGCCCTGCGATGGCCGAGGGGCTGCGTCTCCTTGGCTCGTGCCCGAAGTGCAGCGGCGAGCTCATCTTCGCCGGTGACGCCGAGCCGGCCGCGCACGCGACCGAGACGGCCGAGCGCTTCGCGCCCGCACGCGTGACCGCGCCGCACCTCGTGCTGGGCATCCCCCGCCGCTAGCCGCGAGGCTCGAACCCCGCACATCGCCCCACCGGGATCGGCGGGTACTTCCGGAACCTCGGATCGATCTTCGAGCGCTCGCAGAGCGAGAACGCCGATCCGCGCGTATTGGAGACGATGCGCTGGAAACGGCAGAGGTTGCAGAGCCCCGCCTTGACTTCGACCTTGGTTGAAGGGTCATCGTTGTCGGCCATCGGGGCCCCGACACTACATTCTGTGAAGTGAAGACCTTCACCCGGCTGCTCGGCTTCCTCCGGCCCTATCGCGCGGGTGTCTGGGTCTCGTTCGCGCTCGCCGCGGCCGCGATGCTCTTCACGGTCGCGATCCCCACGCTGACCGGCCGTGCCGTCGACCGCGTCGACGCCGGCGACAAGCCCGATCTCCAGCTCCTGGCGCTCGCCATCGTCGGCGCCGCGGTGCTCCGGTTGGCCCTCACGGTCGCGCGCCGGCTCATCGCCGGGCGCGTGTCGCTCGGCATCGAGGTCGACCTGCGTGAGCGTCTGTACGCCCACCTCCAGTCGCTCGAGCTCGGCTTCTTCGACCGCCAGCAGACCGGCCAGCTCATGTCGCGCGCCACCGTCGACCTGCAGGCGGTGCGCTTCTTCCTCGGCTACGGGCTCATCTTCATCGCCCAGTCGGCGCTCACGATCGTCTTCGCCGCCGCCGCGATGCTCTACCTCGAGCCGGGCCTCGCGGCCGTCGCGCTCATCCCCGTCCCGTTCGTCGTGATGATCGCCGCGCGCTTCGGGCGGCGCTCGCGGCCGGCGCTGCAGGAGGTCCAGCAGCGCATCGGCGAGCTGACCGCCGAGGCCGAGGAGAACATCTCCGGTGTGCGGGTGGTCAAGGCCTTCGCGCGCGAGGAGCGTCAGCGCCGGCGCTTCGACCGCTCGGTCTCGCGCGTCTTCGAGCAGTCGATGATCTCGACGCGGCTCCGTGCCTTCTACACGCCGTACATCGGGTTCCTGCCGCAGCTCGGCCTCGCCGCGATCCTGCTCCTCGGCGGGCGGCGGGTCATCGACGGGCAGATGACGATCGGCGAGTTCACCACGTTCTACGGCCTGCTGCTGATGCTGCTCGGGCCGATGCGGACCCTCGGCGTCTCGCTCGGGATGGCCCAGCGCGCGACCGCGTCGGGAGCCCGCGTCTTCGAGCTGCTGGACCGCACACCGCTGATCGTCAACCAGCCCGACGCCGCGCCGCTGCCGGCCGGGCAGGGCCGGGTCGAGCTCGAGGACGTGACCCTGCAGTACGAGGGCGCGGCCGAGCCGGCGCTCCGCGGGGTCTCGATGGACGTCGCAGCCGGCACCACTGTGGCACTCGTCGGCGGGACCGGGTCGGGTAAGACGTCGCTGGCCCAGCTCATCCCGCGCCTGTACGACCCGACGTCTGGTCGCGTGCTCGTCGACGGCGCCGACGTGCGCGACGTCGACCTCGTCTCGCTGCGCCGCTCGGTCGCCGTGGTCAGCGACGACCCGTTCCTCTTCAGCGCGTCGGTGCACGAGAACATCGCCTACGCCCGCGAGGACGCGACGCGCGAGGAGGTCATCGACGCGGCCACGCGCGCGCAGGCCCACGACTTCATCGAGCGCCTGCCCGAGGGCTACGACACCCGCGTCGGCGAGCGCGGGCTGACGCTGAGCGGCGGCCAGCGGCAGCGGATCGCCATCGCCCGCGCGCTGCTGGCCGACCCGCGGATCCTCATCCTCGACGACGCGACCGCCTCGGTCGACGCGTCGACCGAGTCGCGCATCAAGGTCGCGCTGCGCGCGGCGATGGCGGGCCGCACGACGTTCATCATCGCCCACCGCCTGTCGACGATCGCGCTGGCCGACGAGATCGTCGTGCTCGAGGCCGGGGAGCTCATCGCCCGCGGCACCCACGACGAGCTCCTCGAGATCTCCGACCTCTACCGCGAGATCGTCGAGAAGGGCCTGCCGGACACCGTGTTCCTGACGCGCAAGCCGGTCGAGCGCGAGGTGGCGGGCTTCTAGTGCCGTCGCATCCGGGATCGGTCGCCATGTCGCGCGAGGAGATGAAGCGGCGCATGAAGTCGACGAGCGGGCGCGGGCGCAAGCTGCGCGGCCTGCTCTCGCTGCTGCGGCCCTATCGCGGGCGTGTCGTGCTCATGTTCGTGGCGCTCGTCCTCGCGACGGCGGCGTCGCTGGCGCCCCCGCCGCTGCTGGCCAAGGCGATCGACGACGGCATCAAGGCCAACGACGTCGGGACGCTCGAGCTCGTCGTCGTGCTCTTCGTCGTCGCGGCGGCCGTCTACTGGGCCGCGTCGTACGCGCAGACCTACCTCGTCGGCTGGGTCGGGCAGCGCGCGTTGCAGGACCTGCGCCTGCGCCTGTTCCGGCACCTGCAGGACATGCCCGTCGGGTTCTACGAGCGCCGGCAGACCGGCGTGCTCATCTCCCGCCTGACCAACGACGTCCAGGCGCTCGACTCGCTCGTCACCGACTCGGTCACCACGCTGTTCCAGTCGACGCTGCTGCTGCTGGGGACGATCGTGATCCTCGGGTTCCTCGACCTCGAGATGGCGCTGCTGACGTTCCTCATCTTCCCGGTCGTGTTCGCCGGGTCGCTGCTCTTCCGCATCGCCTCGGCCGACGCCTACTCGCGCACGCGCAACACGATCGCGGCGATCACCGGCTACCTGCAGGAGACGCTGTCGGGGATCCGCGTCGTGCGGTCGTTCGGGCAGGAGCCGCGCCACCTCGCGCGGTTCGCCGAGCTCAACGACGAGAACCGCGAAGCGAACATGAAGACCGTTCACCTCAACGCGTCGTACTTCCCCGCGGTGGAGATGGTCTCGGCGCTGGCGACGGTCGGGATCCTGCTCTACGGCGGCTACCAGGTGATCGACGGCGACGTGAAGATCGGCGTGCTCGTCGGGTTCGTCGCGGCGCTGAACAACTTCTTCGACCCGATCCAGCAGCTCTCGCAGCTCTACACGCAGTACCAGGCGGGCATGGCCGCGCTGGACAAGATCTTCGAGCTGCTCGACGAGGAGCCCGACCTCGTCGACGCCGCCGACGCCGTCGACCTGCCGGTGCCGCTGCGCGGCGAGATCCGCTTCGAGGACGTCTCCTTCCAGTACCGCACCGAGGACGAGGAGGTCGTGCTCGCGCTGGCCGACGTGAACCTGACGATCCCGCCGGGCCAGACCGTCGCGCTCGTCGGGGCGACCGGCGCGGGCAAGTCGACGTTCGCCAAGCTCGTGGCGCGCTTCTACGACCCGACCGAGGGCCGCGTCGTCGTCGACGGCGTCGACCTCAGGCACGCCCGGACCGAGTCGCTGCGCTCCCAGCTCG
>CADCVT010000219.1 GCA_902806215.1 uncultured Solirubrobacteraceae bacterium
ATCGCGGCGGCGCGCAGGCGCGGCTTCAGCGGAGCGGCGAGCGCGGCGGCGGCCAGCAGCGCGGCGAGCACGGCGCCGGCGGCGAGCACGGGATCGACGCCGTCGTCGTTCATCCGGTCCTCAGGAGCGTCCAGATGCGGCCCATGAGCTCCGCGCTCGCCGGATCGGTGTTGAGCCGTGAGGGGAACCCGGCGATGCCCGGGCGCACGACGAGCCCCTTGCCGAAGCGCGCGGCGAAGATGACCTCGCGCGCCTCGTCGTCCTCGGCGCCGGCCGCGGCGACGCGGCGGACCTCGGCGCCCGGCGAGATCGTCGGCTCCCACGCCTCGACCTTCTCGAAGAGCCCCTCCTCGCCCGCGAAGAGCTGCACGTTGTCGTCGTCCTCGAGGATCGTGAGATCGACGGTCTCGCGCTCGACCGGGCCGATCCGCGACCCGAAGAGATCGGTCTGCGACGGCGGCGACGGGTCGAGCAGCCGCCGTGGCGTCTGGCGCACCTCGGCGCGCAGCGATCCCGTCCCCAGCGACGCGAGCGTCCCGCCGGCGGCGACGAACCCGCGCAGCTGGCGCCGCACGTCCTCGGTCAGCCACCCGGCGTCGCCCGCGACGAGCACGCCGCCGTGGCCTTCGAGCTTCGGCCCGCGCCCGAGCGCCAGCCCGATGTCGGTCGTCACGTCGAACCGGTAGCCCTGACGATGCAGGTGTGCGAAGAGCGCCCCCTCGTTCTCCGCGAAGCCTCGCGGCAGGCCCGCGGCGAAGACGCGGTCGAGCCGCACCGACGTGCCGAGGTCGAGCAGGTTCGGCAGGCCGTCGCCGTCGTCGTCGACCTCGTTGCGCCCCTGCCACGTCGTCGCCGGGAGGACCACGAGCACGCGCTGGTTGCGCGCGTCGTCGACCGCGACCGGGACCTGCGTCGCGCGCTCGCGGGTCCGCGCCTCGAACAGGTACAGGCCGCTCTTGCCGCGCGGCGCGGCGCGCACGAACTCGCCGCCCTGCGCGCGGCGGCTGCGCTTGACCGGGTTGGGCTCGCCGACGCGGCGCAATGACCAGTTGAACGTCTCGCCGCGCGCGTCGACGGCGATGGGCAGCGCACGGCCCGCGCCGATCGGGACGAGCGGCGGGCGGGCCGCGAGGTAGCGGATCGAGATCCCGCCGCGCCCGGGCAGCTTCATGCCGCGGCGCGGGCGCAGCGGCTCGGGCACCGACGAGCCGATGTTGCCCGCCTGGTCGCGCGAGCGCACGACGACGACGAACGTCCCCGGCGCGACACGGCGACCGCGCCGCTCGCCGTTCCAGGTCACCTTCGCGCGCCCGTTCTCGAGCGCCGGGATGTCGCGGATGCCGACGACGCGGCGGACCCCGGGCGACGTGCGCCAGATCTCGACCTCCGGCTTGCTGCCGGGGGCCTCGATCGTGATCGAGGCCGGCTTGCCGTCGGGCTTGGGGAGGAGCTCCGGGCGCGGCACGGTGTCGCGCTGCGGACCGATCGACAGGACGCGCGGCTTGGGCGGCGTCGTGTCGAGCAGGATGTTGCGGACCGCGACCGACCGGCCCTGGCGGCGCAGGACGATCCGCGGCCGGTACGTGCCGTCGGGGACCCGGCGCCGGGCGTCGTCCAGGCCGTCCCACTTCGTCGAGACCCGCTCCCTCGCCGCCACCCGGCGGTTGTCGACGAGCTCGCGCACGGGGTCGCCCTGGCGGTCGACGATCGTGACGTCGACCCGGTCGGCGTTCTTGAGCTCGAAGCCGATGCGCGCGCTGTCGAAGCGGCCGTCCTGGTTGGGCGAGAAGAACGGCTCGACCCCGACGTCCTGGATGACCGGCGGGGTGCTCTTGAGGCCCTGGGCGACGAAGAACGCCGCGAACGTCGCGACGACGAGCGCCGCGAACACGACCTTGGGAGTGGTCGCGGTCACAGCCGGATCAGCGCGCCGTTGGGGACTTCCCACTCGTGGTAAGTGTCGAGCCCGCGGTTGTGGGTGTGCGCGAGCGCGCACCGGATCGCGCCGCGGTGGCACACGACGAGCGCCGGCAGCTCGTGCGCCTGCGTGATGTCGACGAGCGCGGCGATGACCCGCTCCTGCTGCTCTGAGAGCGACTCGCCGCCGGGGAAGCGCCAGTCCTCGCCGCCGGCGCGGAACGCCGCCCACCCCTCCGGGTCGTCGCGCTCGATGTCGTCCTTCAGGCGGTCCTCCCACGTGCCGACGGCGACCTCCATCAGGCGGGGGTCCAGGCGCGGCTCGAGGCCGATCATCCCGCCGACGATGTCGGCGGTCTCGCGGGCGCGCGCGAGCGGCGAGGCGTACAGCGCGACGATCCCCTCCTCGCGCACGCGCTCGCCCAGCTCGACGGCCTGCGCGCGGCCGGTGTCGTTGAGCGGGACGTCCTTCTGCCCCATGAACCGGCGCTCCTTGTTCTCCTGGGTCTCGCCGTGGCGGGCCAGGAGGATCACGCGCCGGTCTCCATCGTGTCGCTGCGCAGCCCGAGCCGCATCGTCTCGAGCGGGAGCACGTCGGCGGGCGGGATGTTCCCCAGGTTGACGTCGGCCCCGAAGCGCTTGATCAGGTGCACCTGCTGGTCCTTCTGCGGCGCCTCGAAGATCACCTGCGCCTGGTCGACGCCGTGAGCGATCTCGTCGATGAGGCCCTGGCGGAGCTCGCCGTCGGGTCGGGCGATGCCCGCGGTGCCCGTCTCGCGCCCCTCGCAGATGACCTTCCACGCGCCCGCCTCGAGCTCTGCGGTGATGAGCTCGACCCAGCGGTACGGGGCCATGATCTTGTCGTTGTCCTTCGAGCCGACCTCGCTGAGGACCGTGAAGCCCTGGTCGGCAAGCTTGGCGATCAGCCGCTGCTTGTCGGCGGGGTCGAAGTCGATCGTGCCGTCGGAGACCTCGATGTGCACGAGGCCGAGCTCGCGTATCCACGCGACGAGCCGGTCGACGCGGTCCTGCTGGACCGCCAGCTCGGTGATCGTCCCGCCGAGGACGACCGGGACGGCGTGCTCGCGGTAGCGCGCGAGCTTCGGCTCGAGGTTCTGCGTGGCCAGCGCCGTGCCGAAGCCGAGCTTGACGATGTCGACCGACGCGCCGGCGACCTCCATGAGGCCGTCGACCTCCACGAGCGAGAGCCCGCGATCCATCAGGTGGGTGATCCCCCGTTCGCGCGGCTTGACCGAGCGCACGGGAAGCTCGAGGGGCAGCTCGGCCATCAGCGACGGGAGTGGACCCGTCAGCCCTGCTGCTGATCCGCGCCGACGATGACGATGACGCGGGCGTCGTCGTCGAGCGCGCGGACGTTCTGGTCCATGGGCTGGACGCCGTCGCTGCCGACGCCGATGACCTCGGCGACGTCCGTCGCCTGCGCCTTCGCGCCCTCGGCGTAGTGGACGATCGTCGCCGACTTCGACGGCGGCGGCGCGTTGGACACCTCGTCGCGCGCCCAGCCGCTCTCGACGATCTTGTCGGCGACCGTCTTGGCCAGGCCGGCGACCTCGGTGGCGTTGAAGACCGCGACCTTGACGTCGCCGCGGGCCGCGCGGGGACTTGTGCGCGGCTCCTCGGGCGGTGGCGTGGTACCGGTCGTCGTGCTGACCGGCGGCTGGTCCTCCGCACGCTCGTCGCCGTCGCCGCCGCTGAAGACGACGAAGAGCACGACGACGACCGTGAGCACGCCGAGCACGGCCGCGACGATGCCGAGGGTGTTCCGCGGCCGGTCGGAGCGTCCGGGGCCGCGCGGGGGGACCGTCGCGCTGGGCGACGTGGTCCGCAGCGCCTGACCGGGCACCGCGGGAGCGGCCGGG
>CADCVT010000220.1 GCA_902806215.1 uncultured Solirubrobacteraceae bacterium
CGACCTGCGCCGGGCGTTCATCTCGCACCCGGTCCAGGACCGCACCGACGACGAGCTGCGCGAGGCCGCCCGGGCGATCGCCGACGACGTGCTCGCCGCGATCTCGCCGCTAGGCGACTGACGCCCGGGGGTTTGTGGAGGGGGCGGAGCCCCCTTACACCTGCGGAAGCTCGATCTTCGGGCAGCGGTTCATGACGACCTCGAGGCCCGCGGCCTCCGCGCGTCGCGCGGCGTCGTGGTCGATGACGCCGAGCTGCATCCAAACCGCCTTGGCGCCGATGGCGATCGCCTCGTCGACGTGGACGCCCGCCTGGTCGGCGCGACGGAAGATGTCGACGACCTCGACGGGCCGCTCGATCGCATCGAGCGACGGGTAGCAGCGGCGGTCGAGGATCTCCCCGTCGCACGTCGGGTTGACCGGGATGACGTCGTAGCCCTTGTCGATGAGCAGCCGGGCGATCATGTTCGAATCGCGGAACGCGTCGGGCGAGCACCCGACGACCGCCCACGTCTTGTACTCGGTCAGCACGTGCCGGATCGTGTCGTCCATCGGATGCTGCTCCTACCCGTAATGGCGTCCCGTACCCTGAGCGCGCGATGTGGCCCGCAGGGATGGATGTCAGTCGGTGGGACGGGAGCGTGACGTTGCGGCTCGCCCGGACGTTCGACGAACGACAAGTCCCGGCCGGCCGCGGCGAGCTGCTCGTCGACGACAGAGCGACGTTGACCGGAATCGTCTGGCCCGACGAGCGCGATGCGCTTGAGGTCTTCCAGCTTCACCCGTCGTACGACGGCGAAGCCGACCACGTAGCGGTCTGGCTCACCGACGGGCGGCGCGACGCGTCGGTGCACGCCGAACACCTGACGACCAGCACGACGGGCGTGCACGGCACGATCGTGCTGCACCGCGACGGCGACGAGCGGATCGTCGGCATCGAGTGCCTCGCTGCCGGGACTCAGCTGCCGGCGTTGCTCTTGGAAGCGCTGAAGGCGTACGGGCCGGACCCGTCTCCTCCGTCCCCCGAGCCGACGCTGCCAGTGCCGCCGCTGGAGCCGACGTCGCCCGACCCCGAGATCTCCCGGTGGAACGCCGCCCTCGACGAGTGGGCAGAGCGGCACCGCTGGCAGGCGACGTTCGGCAGCGCGGTCCTCGTCGCCGCGCCGGTGACCTGCGGGCTGCTGTGGGTCGGGGAGCCGATGGACCTCTCGCTCATCGGAGGCGCGGCCATCGTCGCGATGGTCGTCCTCATCTTCGTCCTCCTGTCGCGGATCGAGGGCCGGCCCGTGGTGCCGGTGCCCTTCCGCCGCGGCTCAGATCCGACCTAGTCCGACACGCCGAACTGCCAGCGGCGCACGAGGCGCAGCTGGAGCAGGACGAGCAGGGCGGTGATGACGAACATCGAGAGGGTCATCGCCGCCGCGTAGCCGTAGCGCAGCTGCTCGAAGCCAGCGTCGAACGCGTAGAGCGGCAGGAAGAGCGTCGCCCGGTCCGGTCCTCCGTCGGTGAGCAGGTATGCGGGGATGAAGCTCACCTGCAGCGAGAACGCGAGGTCGCGGATGGCGAGCAGGCCAAGCGTCGGCGCCATGAGCGGCAGCGTCACGCGGCGGAACGTGTTCGTCGCGCTCGAGCCCTCGACGCGCGCGAGCTCGTGGAGCTCCTTCGGCAGCTCCTGCCGCGCGGCGAGCGCGACGACGAACCCCTCGCCGATCGTGAAGCCGCTCATCAGCACGATCGTCGCCATCGCGCCGGCGCCGGTCGTCAGCCAGTCGGGCTCGGGCAGCCCGACCGCCCCGAGCAGCGCGTTGACCGGCCCGAACAGCGGGTTGACGAGGAAGAGCCACAGCAGCGCGTACGCGACGTCGGGCACGACGCTCGGCAGGTACGCCGCGGTGCGCGCGCCGCCCGCGCCGCGGAAGCGCGCGTGCAGCAGCAGTGCGAGCCCGAGCGCGCCGAGCAGCCGCAGCGGCACCGCGAACGCCGCGAACGTCAGCGAGTTCACGAGCGCCTCGCGGAACACCGGGTCCTCGGCGAGCGTCCGGAAGTTCTCGAGCCCGACCCACCGCGACGGCCCGAGCAGGTCGAGCTCGTAGAACGAGACCGCGAACGTGGCGATCGCGGGGATGATCAGCAGCACCAGAGCGCCGACGACGTACGGCCCGATCAGCCACCGCGCGGACTTCATCCAGACAGCGCCTCCCCGGTCCCCCCGTCGAAGACCAGGACCCGGGAGGGCTCCACGGCGATCCGGACCTCGTCTCCCTCACCGACGCCGTTCGCGAACGCGACGAGCTCCAGCTCGCCGACGGCGAGACGCAGCAACCTTCGGTCGCCCTGCCGTTCCGAGCGCAGACAACGGGCAGGCAAGGAAAGGGACTCGTCCACGAGCACGGACTCGGGACGGAACCCGACGGTCGCCTCGTCCGGAGCCTCGATCCCGAGCGCGCGAGCCTCGGAAGCCGAGACCAGGTTCATCGGCGGCTCCCCCACGAACGACGCCACGAAGCGGTTGGCGGGCCGGTCGTAGACCTCGTCCGGCGTCCCGACCTGCTGCAGCTCCCCGGCGTCGAGCACGGCGACCCGGTGCCCGAGCGCGAGCGCCTCGTCCTGGTCGTGCGTGACGTAGAGCATCGTCACGCCGGTGGCCTCCTGGACGCGGCGGATCTCCGCGCGCGCCTCGGCACGCAGCCGCGCGTCGAGGTTCGACAGCGGCTCGTCGAGCAGGAGGATCTGCGGGTCGCCGGCAAGCCCGCGCGCCAGCGCGACCCGCTGGCGCTCGCCGCCGCTGAGCTGCGACGGACGGCGCGCAAGCAGCTCGGCCAGGCCGAGGGTCCCGGCGACCACCCGAGCGCGTGCCCGCGCGTCCTCGCGCGACGACCCCCGCGCCCGCAGGCCGAAGCCGATGTTGTCCTCGACCGACAGATGCGGGAACAGCGCGAACGACTGGAACACCATCGCGACCCCGCGCTCCGAAGGCTCGACGGCCGTGACGTCGCGGCGTTCCCGCGCGCGGAGGAGGACTTCACCGTGCTCCACAGCGACGCGTACTGCGTGGCGAA
>CADCVT010000221.1 GCA_902806215.1 uncultured Solirubrobacteraceae bacterium
CGAGCAGGTCGGCGCGGAACTTCGGGAAGATCCGCCCCTTCGAGGTCGCGCCGACGCCGTGCCCGGCGCGGCCGATCCGCTGCAGGCCGCGCGAGACCGACTTCGGCGACTCGACCTGGAGCACGAGGTCGACGGCGCCCATGTCGATGCCGAGCTCGAGCGACGACGTCGCGACCAGGCACGGCAGCTCGCCGGCCTTGAGCATCTCCTCGATGATCGTCCGCTCCTCGCGCGCGAGCGAGCCGTGGTGCGCGCGCGCGATGTCCTCCTCGGCCAGCTCGTTGAGGCGGATCGCCAGCCGCTCCGCGCCGCGGCGGTTGTTGACGAAGACGATCGTGGAGCGGTGCTCCTTGACGAGCTCGAGGATCTGCGGGTAGATCGCGGGCCAGATCGACTTGCGGGTCGCCTCGCCGCCCTGGAGGGGATCCAGGGGGTCGGCGGGCGCGCCGCTGTCGGGCTCGAGCATCGACTCGACCGGCACCTGGATCTTGATGTCGAGGTCCTTGCGGACGCCGGCGTCGACGATCTTCGCGGTGCGCTTCGGCCCGACGAGGTAGCGCCCGATCTCCTCGAGCGGATTCTGCGTCGCGCTCAGCCCGATGCGCTGCGGGTCGCGGCCGTCGGACTGCAGCGCGACGAGCCGCTCGAGCGTCAGCGCGAGGTGCGCGCCGCGCTTCGTGCCCGCGACGGCGTGGATCTCGTCGACGATGACCGCCTCGACCTCGGTGAGGATCTCCCGCGCCTGCGAGGTGAGGATGAGGTAGAGCGACTCCGGCGTCGTGATGAGGACGTCGGGCGGGTTGCGCCGCATGTCGGCGCGCTCCTTCTGCGGCGTGTCGCCGGTGCGGATCGAGACCTTGAGATCGGCGCCGATCCCGCGCAGCGGCGCGCGCAGGTTGCGCTCGACGTCATAGGAGAGCGCCTTGAGAGGGGAGACGTAGACGAGCCGCGTCTTCTTCTCGTCCGGGCGCTTCTCGCGGGCGAGCTTGTCGAGGCCCCAGAGGAACGCCGCGAGCGTCTTGCCGCTGCCCGTCGGGGCGCTGATGAGGACGTGCTCGCCGCCGGCGATCGCGGGCCACGCCTGCTCCTGCGCGGGCGTCGGCGACTCGAACGCGTTGACGAACCACTCCCGAGTACGCGGTGTGAAAGCAGAGAGCGGCACCCTCCAAGAGTACGACTGGGGTGCCACCCCAGTCTTTTCTCAGACGCTTGAGCCGCGCTCGATGACAGTCGATCATCGTCAGGTGCGCCACCTTCTCGTCGTTCTCGTCACGGCCTTCGCCGCCCTCATGCTCCCCTCCGTGGCGCTCGCCGACCTCGGCGACCTCGACCCGTCGTACGGCACGGAAGGCTTCGCCTTCCCCGTCGCCGGCCAGCACGGGTTCGTCACGGACCTCGCGCCGCTGCCCGGCGGCGGCGCCTACGCGCTCGTCGGGCAGAACTCGACGAACGACGCACAGGTGGTGAAGCTGACCGCGCAGGGCCTCCCGGACACGACCTGGAACGGTGACGGGGCGGTCGAGGTCTTCGGGGCCGACTTCGACCCGGCGCGCGACGCCTACTTCCTGCAGTCGATCGCGGTGACGCCTGACGGCGCGATCTACCTCGGTGGTACGCACAATGGCGGGCCCTCAGGCCGTATGGCGGTGATCAAGCTCACCGCCGCGGGCACGCGCGATGCCGGCTTCGACTCCGACGGAATCGCCACCTTCACCGGCGACCGGACCGGGTACGACGGCAACTCCGTCGCCGCCTTCGGCGACGAGGACGGCGACGGCGACGCCGATGGCGTCGTGATCGCGGGGCGCGCGGTCATCTCGACGACCGACCAGGGTGATCTCACCCGCATGGGCGTCGTTGCCTTCCGCGCGAACGGCAGCACGAACACGACGTTCGACACGGTGCCGGCCGACAGCTCGCCCGAGGGGCTCGCGTGGGCGGGGAGCACGTTCGGCGAGGCCTTCGACGTTGCCGTCGAAGCCGGCGGTGACGTCATCGCTGCCGGCCGTGTCATGCGTAAGAACGCTGACAACACGGATGAGCCCGTCTGGGCCGTCGCCCGTTGGGACGACGACGGCGCGCCGGATGTCTCGTTCGGCACCGATGTCGACCCTGGCGCCGGCATCACCCGCGAGGGGGTCGCGTTCGGCGACGCGAACACACCGGGTAGCGAGGCGCGCCTCAACGCGGTCCGGGTCGTGGGCACCACGATCTACGTCGGCGGGTACGCCGCCAGCGCCGACGGCGGGGAGTTTGCGATCGGCCGCTACGACCTGACCGGGGAGCTTGACGGCACCTGGTCGGGCGACGGCATCGCAACTGCGACGCTCGATGAGCAGGACACGACCGGTCGTGCCGTGGTCAAGGCGTTCGTCGTCGAGCCCGGCGGCGCCGTGGTCGCCGCGGGCGACGGGTACAAGACGGACCAGGGCTTGCGCTCGATCGGCATCGTGCGCTTCGAGGACGACGGGACCAAGGACGCGGTGTACCGCGGCGGGGGATCGTTCGTGCGCGACCCGTCCGGCGCGAACGACGACGTGCGCACCGCGGCGCTGCTCGGCGGCACGCCGTACTTCGGCGGCATGACGTACGACCAGTACGACGAGGCGGGCGCGCAGTTCCTGCGCCCGACGCTCATGCGTACCCAGACCGAGCGTACGGCGCCGACGAACGAGGGCGCTCCCCAGCTCAGCGGCAACGGTATCGCGAAGTTCGGCGAGACGATTACGACGACCGAAGGCCTGTGGTCGGGCTACGGCACGATCACCTACGAGTACGAGTGGGAGCGCTGCGCCGCCTCGCACCAGCAGGGCGTCTGGGCGCCGAACGACCAGGGCACCTGGATCCGGACGAGCGGGTGCACGGCGATCGGCGACGCGACGAACGCTCACACGCTGACCGAAGCCGACGTCGACCAGCACGTCCGCGCCATCGTGACCGCGGTCAACGACGCCGGCATGGAGACGCGCTGGTTCAGCACCACGCAGCAGATCGAAGCGATCCCGCCGACGAGCGACGGCCCGCCGGTGCTCGCGCCGAACCGCGACGTCGCCGTCGGCGAGACCCTCCAGGTGACCGACGAGAACTTCTCGGGCCCGACGCTGAGGTACGAGTACCAGTGGATGCGCTGCCCGACGGCCAACCCGCCGCATTTCCCGAACGGGCAAGACCCATGTCAGTACCTGCCGGCCCGCGCGTCGTCCTACACGGTCGGCGCGGAGGATGCCGGGCAGCACCTTCGCGTCTACGTGCAGGCGATCAACAGCGCAGGCAGCGCGTACGGCTACTCGGCGACGCGGGCCGTGGGCGGATCTGTCGCGGGCACGGCCCCGGCCAGGACCGCCGACCCGGCCATCGCGCCCTCCGGCGCGGTCACCGAAGGCGAGACGATCACGATGACCTCGCCGGGCGCGTTCAGCGGCACTCCCGCCCCCACGCTCTCGCGTCAGTGGCAGCGCTGCGGCGGCACGCCCGACGCGCCGACCGGGTGCTCGGGGATCGCCGGCGCCACCGGTGAGTCCTACGCCACGGGCGCCGGCGACGTGGGGAAGGTGGTCCGCCTGCGGGTGATCGCCGACAACGGCGTCGGCACCGCCACCGCCGACTCGTCCGGCCGTGCTGTCAGCGCGAAGCCTGCGGCCACGCGCGTCGAGCGTCCCCCGGTCAGCGCCCCGGCACCCGGCACGGCGGCGGGCCCGACTGGCCCGACCGGCCCGGCGTTCAGCACGCAGGGCACCGACAAGATGCCGAGCGTCCTCGGCAAGACAGCTGACGAGGCGATCGCCGCCATCGCGGCGGCAGGGATCTTCGCCGAGGTCGCGGTCAACGCCCAGGCGCGCAAGAAGCCGCTGAAGCTCAACGGCAAGGCCCTCGATCCGGGCCAGGTCCACGCGCAGTCGACGGGCGCCGGCACGGCCGTCCTCAGCTCGATCACGCGCAAGCACAAGGTGTCCCTCGTGGTCAACGCGGGCGCGGCCGGGATCAAGGCGTGCCAGGACAGCGGCTTCCGCAAGGACCTCAAGGGGATCACGCTCGAGCAGGCATGGGAGCTCCTGGAGGCCAAGCGTTGCGACGGCAAGGTCAACCTGAACTTCAAGGTGGCCGGTTCCGAGGACGAGCCGGAGGTGCAGAGCGCAAGCAAGGACGGCAAGGAGCTCCGGGTCACCGTGGTGCTTCCGAAGAGCCACGCCGAGATGGATCTGTTCCCGACCAAGAGCCAAGGCGCGTTCCCGTCCGACCCGATGCCGAGCTTCGGGGTCGACGACTGGGCGCTCACCGCCGATGTCGACAACATCTTCGGCGTCAAGGTCTACGACCGCTACGTCGGGGACGGGCGCAAGAGCACCGGCGCACGCGTCGGAGTGGGCGCCGAGGTCTACCTGGACTCCGACCGAGTCGGCGTCGAGGACGAGGTCCGCAAGACGCGTCCGGACACCGGCGATGCGGCGATCTTCTCCCGCTTCGCGCCGACGAAGGCGGGGACCGTCATCTTCCTGGTCCAGATGAAGGACGCGGCCGGGCACAAGATCTTCGGCTACGGGCACTTCAAGGTGAAGCAGCGCAGCGGGTCGCTCTCGACGATCGCGGGCGAGACGTACAGGATCTCGGGTGGACGCGCCACGCGCACCGCCCGGGCGGCCGGTGGTCCGGTCGCTCGCGCCGCGTCGGTCAGCCAGCTTTTCAGCTGGGTGCAGGGTCTCTTCCAGAACACGCCGCTCCAGACCCTCTCGGCGGGGGCGAAGAGCGCAGGTGAGGGTCTCATCTCGATGGCCAAGAAGTCCGCGGGGGCCGTCCAGTTCGCCCTGGGGTCCGTCTCGGCCACCACGTCACAGTTGATCCGCATGCAGGCCGGGAGTGTGGTCGCATCCGGAGGCGGCAACGTGGTAGCGGCCGGCGGTCTCAACGTCATCGCCGCGGGTGGTGGGAACGTCGTCGCGGCGGGCGGTGGCAACGCCGTGGCGAGCGGCGGCGGGAACCTGTTCGGTCAGACCAAGCTCATCAGCGGCACCGGCTCGTTGCGCATGATCCCCACCGACGCGAAGCTGATCTCGGACAACGGCCTCGGCCTGATCTCCGACAACGGGCTGGGCCTGCGCAACGCCAGCAAGGTCATCGCGCCGAGCGACGGCGCGCCGGTGGTCGCCGCCGGCGGTCTCAACCTCATCGGCACCGCCTCGGGGAACATCCTCAACCAGAACAACGCCGGGATCATCAGCCAGAACCAGGCCAACATCATCGGCACGGCCTCAGGCAACTAGTGCGCGGGCCGGGGCTGGCGGGTACGCACCCGTCCATGCCCGGCTTGCCACGACCCGCACAAGACACCACCGCGCTCGTCACCGGCGCATCCGCCGGGATCGGCGCGGAGATCGCCCGCGTCCTCGCCGCCCGCGGCCTCGGCGCGGCGCTCGTCGCGCGCCGTCGCGAACGGCTCGAGGAGCTCGCGGGCGAGCTGTCGGGCCAGCACGGGATCCGCGCCGAGGTGCTGCCCTGCGACCTCACCGACCCCGACGCGCGCCGCGAGCTGCCCGACCGCGTCAAGGAGCTCGGGCTCGACGTCGACCTGCTCGTCAACAACGCGGGCTTCGGGACGGCCGGCCCGTTCCACAAGAGCGACGTCGACCAGGAGGTCCAGCAGGTCCGCATCCTCATCGAGGCCGTCGTCGACCTGACCGGACGGTTCGTGCCGGCGATGGTCGAGCGCCGCCGCGGGGCGATCCTCAACGTTGCCTCGACCGCCGGCTTCTCGCCGCTGCCGAACATGGCGGGGTACAGCGCGGCCAAGTCCTGGGCGCGGTCGTTCAGCGCGTCGCTGCACGTCGAGCTCAAGCGCTACGACATCGCGGTCACCGCGCTCTGCCCCGGCCCGGTCGAGACCGAGTTCTTCGACGTGGCGGGCGAGACCCCGATCGAGCACGTGGTCCCGAAGTTCGCCTGGGTCGACGTCGAGCAGGTCGCCCGCGACGCCGTCAGCGCGCTCGAGCGCAACAAGGTCGAGGTGATCCCCGGCCGCGCGATGTCGGCGATCGTCGGCGCCTCGAAGATGACGCCGCGCGAGGTCGCGCTACCGCTCCTCGGCCGGTTCTTCCGCTAGCGCCTTCGCCCGGTTCAGCGCCTCGTCGAGCATCGGCGGGGTGAGGCGGCCGGTGAACGTGTTCTGCTGGCTGGGGTGGAAGCAGCCGAGCAGGGCGAACCGGCCGCTGCGGTGCTCGGCGAGGTGGCCGAACTTCGGCTTGGGCTTCGTCGTGTCGGCGAGGAGCCGCAGCGCGGCGTCCCACGCGAAGCCGCCGAGGCACAGCAGCACGCGCGCGGGCTCGAGCAGCGCGGGCTCCCGCCGGGCCCACTCCAGGCACGTGTCGCGCTCGGCCGGCGTCGGCTTGTTCGCCGGCGGCGCGCAGCGCACCGCGGCCATGATCCACGCGCCGTGCAGCTCCAGGCCGTCGTCGAGGCTGACCGACGTCGGCTGGTTGGCCAGGCCGGTGCGGTGCATGCCCGCGACGAGGAAGTCGCCTGAGCGGTCGCCGGTGAACACGCGGCCGGTCCGGTTCGCGCCGTGTGCGGCGGGCGCGAGCCCGAAGACGATCAGCGGCGCGGCCGGGTCGCCGAAGCCCGGGATCGGCCGGCCCCAGTACTCCTCGTGCGCGAACGACGCGCGCTTGACCTGCGCGACCTCCTCGCGCCAGGCGACGAGCCGCGGGCAGCGGCGGCACCGGACGACCTCGGCCTCGAGCGCGTCGAGCGACACGCGGCGGCCTCAGCCCGAGGCGGCGGTGCCCTGGTCGAGCACGCCGGTGACCAGACGCTCGATGATCGGCTCGAGGTCGGCGAGCTTCTCCGGCCGGCCGTGGCGCAGCTGGCGCGAGGCGAGCTCGACGATCGCGCCCACGATCGCGAAGGTGTCGTGCGGCGACGCGAACCGGCGCGCGCCGAGGCGCTCGTGGGCGATGGCGTTCTGGGAGTCGATGAGGTCGGCGAAGTCCTGGAGCACGGCGTCGCGGCGCTCGACCGCGCGCGGGCCCGCCCCGATGATCTCGACGAGCAGCGTCTTCGCGTGGTCGGGGAACGCCTCGAGCGCGGACAGGAAGGCACCGACGCCGAGGGAGATCCGCTGCTCCGGCGTCGACGTCTCGTCGCCGAGCGTCGCCGAGCCGACGCCGCTGCGCACCATCTCCGCGGCCGCGTCGAACAGCGCGAGGATGCACTCCTCCTTGTTGGCGAAGTGCTCGTAGAACGTCGCCTTGGACATGCCGGCCTCGCGGCTGATCGCCTCGGCGCTGGCCTCGGCGTAGCCGACACGGGCGAACACCGCGGCGGCAGCGGCGAAGAGGCGGCCGCGCTGGCGCTCGAGGCGGACCTCGAGCGGCGGGGCGTGGCGACCACGGGGGATGGAGGGGGCGGACTCAGGCATTCCGTTGCCCTCCTCAGTCTACGAGCGACCCGAACGGCGACCAGCCAGCATTGGACGCGGGACGCGGAGCCGCCCGGGGACCGCTCCCACTAAGCTCCGACGCCGTGCGCGCGACCCTTGCCCTTCTCGCCCTGATCGCTCTGCTCGCCGTCGGCTGCGGCGGCACCGCCAGCTCCGCCGACGACTTCGACGGCGAGCGCAAGGCCATCGCCGAGGTCGTCGAGGAGCTCCAGGAGGCCAGTGCCGCGGACGAGCCCGGGCGCATCTGCCGCAGCATCCTCGCCGCGAACCTCCGCAAGGCGGCGGGCGACTGCCCGAAGACGATCGACGAGGCCCTCAAGGACGCCGATCTCTTCGAGCTCGAGGTCACCGACGTCCAGCCCGAGCAGATCACGGCCGCGACGCGGACCGCCACGGCGACGGTCGAGTCCGGGACCGAGGGCGACCAGGTCGAGAAGATCACGCTCGTGCGCGAGGGCAAGTCCTGGCGCATCAGCCGGCTCGCCGGGTCCTGACATGCGCCGGCGGGTGCCGGCCAAGTAGTGCCCAGATGCAGAGTTCGAGATCCACCCGAATTTCCGAATCAGGACACCGGGTGTGAGCCCGACCGACCACACGCTGCTGACGGCGACGGCGGACGGCGACGGCGACGCCTTCGCGGCGTTCTTCCGGCGCCACGAGGCCGCCGTGACGCGCTTCGCCGTGCGCCGCTGCGCGAGCGCCGACGAGGTCGCCGACGCGATCTCCGACACGTTCCTCGTCGCGCTCCGACGCGCGTCCGCCTTCGATCCCGGTCACGGCGACGCCCGGCCGTGGCTGCTCGGGATCGCCCAGCGCGTGATCGGCGGCCAGCGCCGTTCGCGTCTGCGGCGCGCCCGCCTGATCGGCCGCGCCGCCGCGCTGCCGGCCTACGAGCCGGACGAGGCCGAGCGCGTCGAGGCGGCCATCGACGCGGCCCGCCGCCTCGACGACCTGCGTCCGCGGATCGACGCGCTGCCGCGCCGCGACCGCGACGTCCTCGAGCTCGTCGCCCTCGCTGACCTGGAACCGCACGAGGCGGCCATCGCCCTGGGCATCAGCGCCAACGCCGCACGGCTGCGCCTCGCACGGGCGCGCCGCCGTCTCGGCGACGGCATGACGGAGGTGTCGTATGCCGGTTGAGACCCCACCCACGCCACGCTTCAGCAGAGTGCTGGAGGGCGAGCTGCGCGAGCGTGCGAGCCGTCGTCGTCGGCGTCGCTCGCCGTCGCTGCCTCCCCTCATCGCCGCGGCCGCTGTCGTCGCGGCATTCGTCTTCGTGCTGCTTCCGACTGCCGACGAGACCGGGGAGCAGGCCAGCCCGCCGCCGAAGCCGCTGACCGTGACGACCGAGCAGCTGCTGAGCGGCGACCGGGCGATGTACCGGCGCCTGCAGCGCGAGTTCGAGGCGCTCGGAAAGCGGTTGATCGTCCGGGAGGAGCCGGTGAGCCCGCACGCGGAGATCAGGGGTCATGCGACGGGCGTGCAGACGCCACCCTCCGCCTCGCCCGGCGCCGGCGAGCCCGCCGGGCCGATCGTGGTGGACGAGCTCGACGGCCCGATCATCGTCACGATCGCCGTCGCCGATCCGGACGAGAAGACCGCGGGCCTCACGATCTACGAGGCGATCCCCGGCCTGTGCGCGCTCGTGGACGGCAAGGATCCCGACGGGACGATCCGCCGCCTGCGCGCAGCCGGCTTCGAGGTCGACGTCGAGCGTGTCCGGTGGGACACGCCGGAGGGCGAGGACGTCGTCGTCTCCGTGCTCGACGGCAAGAGCCGCTTCACGGGCGCCTCGCCCGACGCGAAGCAGCTCACCGTCGAGGTCGGCGACCCCGGTGAGGGGCACGCCGGCGAGGCCGGCTGCTAGCCCAGCGTGCGGCCGTACTGGCGCTCGTAGTACGCGCGGTAGTCGCCGGAGCGGATCGGGTCCCACCACGCGGTGTTCTCGCGGTACCAGTCGATCGTCTTCGGCAGGCCTTCGGCGAACGTGACCTGGGCCTCCCACCCGAGCGCGCGGACCTTCTCGCTCGCGAGCGAGTAGCGGCGATCGTGGCCGGGGCGGTCCTGGACGTACTCGATGAGCGACTCGTCCTTGCCGGTGTGGGCGATGATCTGCCGCACGACGTCGAGGTTGTAGGTCTCGTCGGGGCCGCCGACGTTGTAGACCTCGCCCGCCGCGCCGTGCTCGAGGACGTGGCCGATCCCGCGCGCGAAGTCCTCGACGTAGAGCCAGTTGCGCACCTGCTGCCCGTCGCCGTAGACCGGCAGCGGATCGTCGTGCAGCGCGTTGAGCACCATGAGCGGGATGAGCTTCTCGGGGTACTGGTACGGCCCGTAGTTGTTCGACCCACGGCAGATGAGCGTCTCGAGCCCGAACGTGTGGAAGTACGACCACACGAGCAGGTCGGCGCCGGCCTTCGTGGCGCTGTAAGGCGACGACGGCGCGAGCGGCGACTCCTCGGTGAACGAGCCCTCCTCGATCGAGCCGTAGACCTCGTCGGTCGAGACCTGGACGTAGCGGGCGCCCTGCTTACGCGCCTCCTCGAGCAGGACGTACGTGCCGCGCGAGTGCGTGTTGACGAACGCGTCGGGCTCTGAGATCGAGCGGTCGACGTGGGTCTCCGCCGCGAAGTTCACGACGGCGTCGACGCCGTCCATCGCG
>CADCVT010000222.1 GCA_902806215.1 uncultured Solirubrobacteraceae bacterium
GCGGTGGCATCGATGCCCTGGTGGCGATCGCCGACCTCGGCGAAGCGCGCGGGCATGGTGGCGACGGTGAAGTCCTCGGGCGCCACTTCGGCGAGCTCGTCCCAGGTCACCGGCGCCGACACCGGCGCGCCGGGCTTCGGCCGGATGCTGTAGGCCGACGCGATCGTGCGGTCGCGCGCGTTCTGGTTGTAGTCGACGAAGATGCGCTCGCCGCGCTCCTCCTTCCACCACTTGGTGGTGACCTCGCCGGGCAGCCGCCGCTCGAGCTCGCGCCCGAAGGCGATCGCCGCGTGGCGGACGTCGGTGAAGCTCCACTTCGGCTCGATCCGCACGTAGATGTGCACGCCGCGGCCGCCCGAGGTCTTGGGGAACCCGACGTAGCCGAGGTCGTCGAGCAGCCTGCGCGCCTCGGCGGCGACGCGCACCGCGTCGTCGAAGTCGGTGCCGGGCTGGGGGTCGAGGTCGATCCGCAGCTCGTCCGGGTGGTCGACGTCGACGCGCCGGACCGGCCAGGGGTGGAAGGTGATCGTGCCCATCTGCGCGGCCCAGCCGACGACGGCGATCTCGGTCGGGCAGATCTCGTCGGCGTGCCTCCCGGACGGGAACGCGATGCGCGCCGTCTCGAGGTAGTCAGGAGCGCCCTTGGGCACGCGCTTCTGGTAGAACGCGTCGCCGCCTGAGCGCTCCCGGGTGGAGAGCACGATGCCCAGGTGGACGCCCTTCGGCCAGCGCTCGAGGGTCGTCGGCCGCTCGCGCAGCGCGCGCATGATGCCGTCCTCGACGGCCACGTAGTAGCGGACGACGTCGAGCTTCGTGAGCTCGGGCGTCCGCTCGGTCGCCGGGAAGATCACGCGCTCCCCGCTCGTGACGCGGAGATCGCGCCCGCCGGCGTCGATCGTCGTCTCGGAGGAGGCCATGCCCCGGAGTTGTACTGGGGCGGTGTCGAGGTTGGGATCGTGGGCCCCGACGGTGCTGTCACTGTTCGGCCGGTGCTGCGGATCGCGAACTGGCGCAAGCGCCTGGCGAAGTGCGAGGACAACCGCCTTCGCCCGGGTGAGCAGGTCGTCGCCACGCTCGTCCTCCAGGTACGGGGGGCGGTGACGCGGTCAGCGCTTCTCGCCGGAGCCGGTGGTGCCGCGCGCGCAGTCGCCGGGCGCTCGACGGTCGTGGTTAGCACCGCTGACGTCCGCCGCGCCGGAGGCCGCCCCGGCCGGTATCGCACGGACGGCCTCGCGGGCCGGCTCCCCATCAAGCCCCTGCTGCTCGTGCTCACCGACCACGACCGCGTCCTGGCGTTCTCATGGGTCCCGGTCGCGTTGACGCTGACCTACGAGGCCGAGTTCCGCGCTCAGCAGATCGCGTCGATCGAGGTGCACCGGGGGTTCTTCGCACGCAGTGCCGTTGTGCGGTTCAACGATGGCTCGGAGCTTCCGTTCGACCTGCCACGCGGGCACGAGCGAAAGCCGTTCCTCTCCCGCTTTCAGGGCGACCGGCTCGTCGATCCCGCCTGACCGGCGGCCGCTGACCGACGGCGGCGACGTCAGCGCTTGAAGCGCGCGATCTGGCGTTGGAGCGTGTCGTACGCCGGGCGCGCGGTTCCGTTGCGGCGCACGATGCCGGAGTCGAAGCGTCCCGCGCAGTCGTCGCTCGTGAAGTTGTAGACGTAGAGGCGGCGGACGTCCGCGCGGAAACGGCGGGTCAGCGTGAACATGAAGTCGACGGCCTGGGCCTGGCGGCGCTCGGCCGGGGCGGGATCCGACGGGTCGCACGGGAACGACTTGCCGAACTTCGCGACGCCGCCGGTCTCGGTGAGCCAGAACCGGGCGCCGGGGTTCTGCGCCTTGACCGTGTCGATGATCAGCCGGGTGCCGCTGTCACGGCGGCGGTTCGTGTCGGAGTAGTTGTGGATGCCGACGAACCTCGCGAGCGACCGGCGCTTGCCGAGCGCCTTGTAGAAGCGGGTGATGTACCGGTCGACGCCGCGCTGGTCGAGGACGTCGAGCGAGAGGATCGTGCAGCGCCGGCAGAGCTTGCGCAGCGCGAGGAAGTACTCGGCCGCGCGGCGCGGGTTGTCCCACGTCGGCTGAGACGCGTGGTTGGCCTCGTTCATCGCGCCCCACGTGCGGACGCCGAGCGGGCGGTAGCGGGCGATGAGCGCGCCGACCTTCTCCTTGTACCGCGGGACCGACGGCAGCTCGGCCTGCTTGAGGTTCGTCAGGTCGCTCGAGGAGATGTGCATGAGGACCTGCTGCTTGAGCGCGACCGCCCGGTTGACCCAGGCGTCGGCGAGAGCGAGCTCGCCGGGCCGGTCGATCATGTCCCACTTGATGAAGTACCGGACCTTCTTGACGCCGAGCGCCTGGAAGAGCGGATTGTCGAACATGCCGACGCTCTGGTCGCCGATGCCGACCGCGACGTCGATGCCGCCGTTGCGGGCCGCCGAGGGCGCGGGGGCGGGGGCGCTTGCCGCACCGGGCGCGGGCGCGACTGTCGCCGGAGCGTCCTCCGCCGGCGCCTCGAGTTGAGCGACGGCGGCCGCGGGCAGGACGAGGCAGATGAGCAGAGCGAGCGCGAGTGTCCGCGGCATTCGTCCTGGGTTCACGACGCGCACGGCGGATCCTGCCGCCGACGTCCGAACGCGGCGACAGGATCGGGTCCGTGTCTGGTCCAGAAGACGAAGCAGGGCGGCCGCCTGCCGCGGTCGCCGAACCGGGTTGGCGCGTGAGCGGCACATGAGCATCCTCCGGCGCGTGTTCGGAGGTCGCACTCGTGAGCGCCCGGAGCCGAACCCGGACGACATCGCGCGCGTGGACGTCGCGCGGATGGTGGCCACGGCTCGCGCGCGCGGCGACGAGCGGACGGAACCGGAGGTGGTCGCCGCGCTCATGCTCGGCGCCGACCTGACCGCCGACCGGCACCGGGATCCGGACATGCAAGTCCGTGGTGCGGCGGCGTTCGAGGCGTGCCGCCGATGGTTGGTCGATCGCGTGGGGGAGGACGAGGCGGCCCGATTGCTGACGGAGTCGAAGGGGCCGGTCGACGAGCGCGGCCGAGCGTCGCGCCCGCGCTGACCCCGCGCGCTCTGACGGCTTTGTCGTTCTAGGACAGTTCCTGACCTCGGTCGCGCGTAGCGTCGCGGTCATGAGCGCACACGACTTCGACTTCCTGTTCGCCGGCCCGTGGCACGTGGAGAACCGGCGGCTCGCCGGGGGGACGTGGGAGCGCTTCGGTGCGCGATCCGACGTGAGACGCGTGGCGGGCGGACACCTCGACGAGCTCTCGATCCCGGAGTTCCCGGGCGGCGCGATCGAGGCGTTCACGGTGCGGCTGTACGAGCCGGAGGCGGACCTCTGGCGCATCTGGTGGTCCTCCTCGGCTAGGCCGGGTCACCTCGACCCGCCGATGGTCGGGCGCTTCGTCGACGGCATCGGCGTCTTCGAGGGCGACGACGTCGAGCCCGGCGTCCGGCTTCGCTTCACCTGGGACTCGCAAGCACCGCGGTGGGAGCAGGCGCGCTCGCGCGACGGCGGCGCGACATGGACGACGGACTGGACGATGGACCTGACGCGGCTGCAGGGCTAGCGCGGAACCAGCCCGGCGGCGCCCAGCTCCCAGGTCTTCGCGCGCATCCGCGCGGCGACCGGGTTGTGCTTGTCCAGGAAGACCTGGAGGTGGGGCTTGGCGAGGTCCTGAAGCTCGTCGTGGGCGCTGTCCACGAGGTTGTCGGTGCTCTGACCGCACTCGCCGGTCTGTGGGTCGTCCTCGCGCTCGGACCAGACGAGCAGGCGCCTGTTCGCCTCGGCGATCAGGCGCAGCCCCTCGTCGAGCTCGCTTCGCACGCGCCTGTAGTCCTTCGGCACCCGCAGTCGCGCCAGCCGGGCGCGGGCCGCGGCGATCCGCCGCGGCGAGTCACGCAGCCGCGATCGCGCGCGCCCCGGCAGCGTCGTGCACTCCGCCGTAGGAATGCGAACGTCGATCACCGGGCCGCGCAGCAAGGCGTCGAATTCGCCCACGAGCCTGCGTTGATCCGCATTCGGCGATTGCTCTGCTCGGCGCGTCGCGTCCGAGCCGCAGCCGCCGAGAAGGAGCAGCATCGCTGCGGCGACGATGAGCACCAGCACTCGCAGGATTCAACCGCACTCCGTCCGCCGCGAACGCGCGGAGCGGCGCGGGTTCCCTGATGGGTCGTCACACTCGCCGCGTGCGCGCCGTGGTCCTGCTCGTCCTCGCCTTCTGCGTCGCGGTCCCCGCGACCGCCGGCGCGCAGGTGCCGGCGGGGGCGACGTTCGGCGGCGGGGCGATCGCGATGCCGGGCCGGACGGTCGGCCAGGCGGGCGACCGAGAGGTGGCGCTCCGGACGTCCGCGGACGGACGTTCGGCGCAGGTGCGGGCGCTGGGGATCGTGCGGTGCGGCGGCGGGCTGGCGGCGCCTGGGGGGATCGGGAAGGTGTCGATCGGCCCGGACGGCGCTTTCGCCACTCGGCTTCGCCAGCGGTCCGGGCGCCGCACGTTCCGCGTCGACATCGCGGGTGTGATCGCGGGCCCGCGCGCGACCGGGACGATGACGGCGACCATCCTGCGGCCGGGCCGAAGCGCGTGCCGCCGGACGGGAACGTGGCGGGCGATCGTGCCGCCGGATTTCCCGTCGGAGGGCGACGACACGTCGTCGACGTGGGCGGGCGTCGTCAAGCAGGGCGCAGCGGCGCTGCCGCTCGGCGTGATGCTCCGGACCGGCATCGGCCCGCGGGACCTGACGCGCGTCCTCATCGGCATGCGAATCCGCTGCCGCCGCGCGGCGCCGTTCTACATAACGCACTTCACGCGAACCCAGCCCGACCCGATCGGGGAGTTCGAGATCGCCGAGCGCTTCACGCAGCGCTACGCGCGCACGACCGAGCGCGTGACGGCGACCGTCACGGGCTTCGCGGTCTCGGTCGGCTACACGGGAACCGCGCGCTACCGCTCGATCCTGCGCTCGCGCCGCACCGGCCGGGTCGTCGATCGCTGCGACAGCGGGGCCGTGACCTACGCGGCCGCGCCCGCCGACGCGTAGGTTCGGAACCCGAAGCCCTTCGCATCCTGCTCGCCCTGTTCGATGTCCTGTCCGAGCAGGTCGCGCTCGACGAGTCAGCCGTCTGCACCATCCGTTGACGTCGCGCCGGAAACTCGAGCGGGCGTGCCGCGATCCCTGTAGCGTCGCGCCATGAGAGCACGGATCGCGGTACTCGCCCTTGCGGTGGCGACGTTCGGAGCGGGCGCTGCGGCGCCTCAGGCGCACGCCATCGGGCCCTGTCCCGACATCTCGATCCCACCCATGGCGGCGCTCACCGCGACTCCGGCCGAGGGGGTGGCGGGTGAACCCGTCGCCTTCAGCGGGGCCGGCTCGACACCGGGGCAGACGATTCTGAACATGTTCATGCCCAGCCCGGCCGATCCGTCGCTGTTCGTGTGCATGCCGCTCGGCGGCTCCGTTCCGGTCCCTGTCGCCAAATGGACCTGGTCGTTCGGCGACGGGACGGCCGCGCTGGCCGAGGCCGACGCGCTGGTCGATCACGTCTTCGCCGCGGCGGGCACGTACACGGTGGAGCTCGAGGTCCTCGCCGGCACGCTGACGCACAAGTCGACGCTGCCGGTCGTCGTCAAGGCCAAGCCGGTCGCCCCGACGCCGCCTGTCGTCACACCGCCCGCGACCACGACGCCTCCGGTGACCGCTCCCGCCACGCCGCCCGTCGCGCCCGCGGCGACGGTCGTGCCGCCGGTGGCGACGACGAAGACGCTCAAGAGCAACGCCGTCTACTGCGCCGCTGCATCCAAGAAGCGTGCGAAGGGGTCGAGGGGCACGCCGTTCAGCCGCTGCGTCAGCGCGCTGGCGAAGCTCAGGGCGAAGACGGCGACGACGGCCGCACAAGCCTGCCGAGGCGCGTCGAAGAAGGTCTCGAAAGGCTCGTCACGCTCGCCGTTCCGGCAGTGCACGACGGCCGCCGCGGTGCTGCTGCGCGACCTTTCGGTAGCGCCTCCCAGCCGTCCTCAGGCATGACGCGTACTGGACATCCGCGACCGGAAAGCGGTCGCGCAACTCGGTGCGGACGGCGGCGACGGCGCGCTGGTTGAGCGAGTCCGCAAATACGTACAGCGCATATTGACTAGCGTGCTGCGGCCGTACTAATCTGGCCGGTCCGTTCAACGTCCGGCAGATCGCGCGTCGACGGCAGTCCGTGTAGTGACTCCAAGCGCTGCGACTTGTTCCAGTACGAGAACGCGCTCGTGGTGGCAATCCTCAAAGACGGTCAGCGAATCACGCTCCTGTAAGCACGACAGCTCCATAACGAACCGGAGAACGCGCGATGTGGAGCCGACCGAACGCTCGATAA
>CADCVT010000223.1 GCA_902806215.1 uncultured Solirubrobacteraceae bacterium
CCGGCCTCGGCCAGGCCGGTGGCGAAGGCGACGCCGAGGCCGGACGAGGCGCCGGTCACGATCGCGACCTTGCCGTCGAGACGGAAGGTGTCAAGGATGCTCATCGCGGCGCGACGATAACCGTCGCCGCCGTCCGGCGCGTGGCTCGTCGGCGCACCCACTGCGGTACGGTCGTCACACGGTGTCGAACTGAAAGGGTCGCCATGACCCATCTCTGCTGTAGCGCCTGCCGGGTGCGCTTCGACAAGGCGCACGTCGCACCCGCGACGATCTGTCCGCACTGCGATGGACCGCTCGCCGAGCACTCGCCGTCCGCGGCGCTCGGGTTCATGCTCTCGGGCACGGAGGTCACGCCGGGGCTGTCGCACGCCGCGCTCGCCGCCGCGCTGCGCAAGCCGTCGTCTCCGCCGCCCGTCCCGCGCCGTTGAGCGAGAGCGGCCCCGAGCGGCGCGCGCGTCAGGCGGCCGACAAGCGCGCCGTCGTGCTGCGCGAGCTCGAGGCCGTCGCGCACCACGCCCAGCAACAGGTCGCCCTGTACCGCCGTCGCCTCTACGCGGGCAAGGGCGAGCTACCCCGGCTCGCCGAGCGCGAGCGCGAGGCGTCGGGCGCCGAGGCGCGGCTGGGCCGGGCGCGCGAGGCCGAGCGCACCGGCGTCGCCTCGACGGGCTCGTAGCATCGCCTCCCTGACCACCGTCCCGCCCACCGTCCCCTCGCGCTGGATCGCCCCGCCGCGGCGGCTCGCCGCGCTGTTCGCCGGGCTCGTGATCTTCGGCGTCGGCGAGGCCTGCCTCATCGCGTCCGAGCTCGGCAACTCGCCGTGGACGGTCTTCGCCGAAGGCATCTCGAAGCAGACGCCGCTGAGCGTCGGAGCGGCGACCGTCGCGACGAGCTTCGTCCTGCTCCTGCTGTGGATCCCGATGCGGCAGCGCCCCGGGCTCGGCACGATCGCCAACGCGGTCGTGATCGGCATCGTCATCGACGCCGCGCTCCCGGTCCTGTCGGGCGACGCGCCGCTCGCGGTGCGCATCGCCGAGGTGGTCGGCGGCATCGCGCTCGTCGCGATCGGCAGTGCGTTCTACCTCGGCGCCGCGCTCGGCCCGGGCCCGCGCGACGGGTTCATGACCGGGCTGCACCGCGTCACCGGGCGTCCCGTCGCCGTCGTACGCGCCGCCATCGAGATCTCCGCGCTCGTGGCCGGCGCGCTGCTCGGGGGGACGTTCGGCGCCGGAACCGTCGCGTTCGCGCTGCTCATCGGGCCCGCGGTCGCGTTCGCTCTGCGCACCGCCGGCGTCACCCGCGTCGGCGACCTCTGACCTCGGCCTCGGCCAGGCGCTCGACGTGCGAGAGCACCTGCTCGTGGATCGAGCCGATGAGCTCGTCGGACCACAGACCCCAATACCGCGCGGGCCACATCCGGTTCTCGTACCACGTCGTCCCCTCCAGGCGCGTGCGGCCGCCCGCGAGCGCGACGAGGCGGAACTGCCCGCGGCGCGAGCGCAGGAACGCGTCGAGGTGCGGGGCGTGCACGGTCCCCCACGGCGACAGCTCGCGCATCGGTGCGGGCTGCGAGCGCACCGAGAACGCCAGCCGCCGCGGCGGATCCCACACGGTGATCGGCTCGACGAAGTCGCCGGTCGTGAAGCGGCAGCGCCGGATCGCTCCGACCCCGCGCCCGGTCAGCGTGGCGGACGTCGGGTACGCGATCCCCGCCCGGAACGGCAGCGACGTCGGGTGCGGGAGCGGCGGGAACGCGATGACGTGGCGCCACACGACCTCCGGCGGAGCATCGATGACCACGGCGGTCGTCACGTGGTGCGCGGGCGGCGGCCGGTCGGCCACGGCCTCGGCTCCCATGAGCAGCGGGACGGCGAGGACGAGCGCGGCGACCGGGCGCTGCGGCGCCTGGCCCCACGGGTCGCGCTGCCCGAGGAACGCGACGTACGCGCCGAACGCCGCGACGGGCATCGCGAGCGGCAGCGCCATGACGATGCAGATCGCGCCCTCGAGCGCCACCGCCATGAGCACCGCGACCGCGAGCCCGTTCGCCGTCATGGCCACCGCGACGCAGCTCGCCAGGGTCCGCGTCTGAGCGCGCACGTGGATCTGCGCGGAGACGAACCCGAGCACGAACGGCGTGAACAGGAAGAGCGACCAGCCGTACACGCCGAGGACGGTCGTCGAGAGCGCCGCGAGGACCGCGCCGAGGAGCCCGGTGAGCAGGACGCCTCCGAGGACGCCGCGGGTGAAGGACGAAGAATTGATCACATGATCAAATCACGACTTGACCGATCGGTCAAACTCCGCGGCGTGAAGAAGGGCGAGGAGACACGGCAGCGGATCGTCGAGGCGGCGCTCGAGTCGCTGCGCACGCGCGGGTTCGCGGCGTCGAGCACGCGGGCGATCGCCGACATCGGCGGCCACAACCCGGCGCTGACCTTCTACTACTTCGACTCGCTCAACGGGCTGCTGCTGAGCGCGCTCGAGGAGGCGAGCCGCGGCCGGCTCGACCGCTACGCCGACCGGGCCCGTCGTGCCGGCACGGCGGCCGAGCTGCTCGACCTCATGCAGCAGATCTACCGCGAGGACGTGAAGTCGGGCTTCATCCGCGTCGCGTCGGAGATGGTCGCCGGCGCGGTCGCGAACCCCGAGCTCGGCCCGCCGGTCATCGAGCTCATGCAGCCGTGGATCGACCTCGCCGAGGAGTCGTTCGCGCGGGTCCTGCAGGGCACGCCGCTGCAGGGCATCGCGGACCCGGCGGAGCTCGCCTCGGCGGCGATCATGTTCTACCTGGGGGCCAACCTGTTCACCCAGCTCGTCCCCGAGCGCGCGGCGGTCGAGCCGCTGCTCGAGGCGGCCGAACGCGGCGCGGCGCTGATCGACCTCCTCGGAGGGCGCTGAGCTACGCGCAGGTTTCCCGGCCTGCCGTCGTTGGAGCGGTATGCGCCTTCTCCCCGTCACCCTGGTCGCAGGCCTCCTGGCGACCGCGTCGCCGGCCGCGGCGGCCGACTTCTTCGACGCCGGGAAGCTGCCGGCGCCTCCCGTGACGGGCCAGGAGATGGCCAACTCGGTGGGGACGTTCTCCGAGAGCCACAAGCACCGCGTGACCGGCACGCCCGCCGAGACGGCCGCCACGCAGGACCTCGCCGACCAGGCGAAGAAGCTCGGCTACGCGGTCGAGATCGTCCCGCTCTCGCCCGGCGGCACCGGTCCGCTCCACGCCGTCGTGGCCACCAGGAAGGGCCGCACCAACCCGAACGAGCACATCGTCTTCGGCGCCCACTACGACAACGTCGCCCAGACCGTCGACGGCGCCTACGACAACGGCTCGGGCACGATGATGCTCATGGCCCTCGCGAAGTCGTTCGCGAACGTCCCGACCAACCGGACGCTCGTCTTCGCGTGGTACAACGGCGAGGAGGAGGGCACGCTCGCGTCCGACCCGCACGCCGCGTCCTTCAAGGAGGACGGCAAGGCGGTCCGCGCGATGCTCGGCTTCGACATGGTCGGCATCGGCTGGCCCGTCGCGAAGACCGGCCCGACCAACTGCCTGTGCACGTGGCGCGGCGACGAGGACGACGCGTTCGACGCCCTTCTACGGCACGTCAACTTCGACGTCCTGAAGTTCCCCAACGAGCCGAACAAGGTCGAGGTCCGCGGGCAGAACACACGCAACTCCGACGAGGCGTCGTGGGACGTGCAGGGCTTCCCGACACTGCGCTGGGCGGGCATGCGCACCGCCGGCAACTACCCCGGCTACCACAAGCCCGACGACACGATGGCGAAGATCGACGAGGTCGCGGGCGGCCGGATGTTCTTCGAGCAGGGACTGCGCAACACGCTCCTCTCCTCGTACTACACCGCGTTGACGCTCGACAACGCGCAGCCCGTGGCGCGCGCCGCCGCGACCGGCAACGGCGTCTTGACGTTCGACGCCAGCGGCTCGAGCGACGCGGACGGCCCGATCTCCGACGTGACGTGGGACTTCGGCGACGGCACCACCGCCACCGGCACGACCGTCACGCACGAGTACGAGCGCGCGGGCACGTACACCGCGACCGCGAGCGTCGGCGACAGCCTGTGGCCGAAGGTGCGCAGCACCGCGACCGTCCAGGTGCAGGCCCCCGGCAAGCCGTCCGTCGGCGGCCCGGCCGTGACCGCCCCGCCCGCGGCGCCCACGACGCCGCCGCGTACGACGCCGAGCCGCAGGACCGCGAAGACGAAGAAGGCCACCGTGCGCTGCCGCACCACGCGCGTGCGCTCGAAGAAGAAGGGCGGCAAGCGCCGCGTCGTGCGTCAGTGCCGCAAGGTCAGGACGGCCAAGCAGCGCGCGGCCGAACGCAAGCGCGCCGACGCGAAGCGCCGTGCCGCGGCGCGCAAGCGCGCCGCCGCCCGCAAGCGCCGCGGCCGCTGATGGCGGTCCGCCTGCGACATCCCGTCGCAGCGCTGCTCGGGGTGCTCTCGGCCGCAGGCATGGTCA
>CADCVT010000224.1 GCA_902806215.1 uncultured Solirubrobacteraceae bacterium
GGGTCGCGATCCGTACCGAGCGGATCACCCGCGGCACCGGCCACGCCACCGCCGAGTACTCGTTCCGGACCGCCGTCGCGATGGGGGCGAAGGTCTACGGCGGGCCCAAGTGGACCGTCTCCCCGGTCTACGAGGGGATGCTCAAGGAGGAGCTCGACGGCGCCGCCGCGCGCCACCCCGAGGTCCCGTACCAGCCGACCCTCATCGACGCCACGTACGCCGGGCTCATGAGCGGCGTCGCCGACGTCCCGCTCGTCATCCCCGCGCTCAACCGCGACGGCGACTGCCTGTCGGACCTCGTCATGCCGATGTTCGGCTCGATCGCCGGTGCCGAGTCGGTGCTGCTCGCGTTCGACGAGGACTACGAGATCAACGTGGCGATGGCCGAGGCTCCGCACGGGACCGCACCGGCGCTGCAGGGCAAGGACGTCGCCAACCCGATGGCGATGATCCTCGCGTGCGGCGCGGTGCTCCACTACGCGGCGGTAGCCGGGCACGCCAAGGCCGAGCTGGCGTCGCGCGCGGTCTACGAGTCGGTGCTCGAGGCGACCGCGGCCGGCGTCCGGACCCCCGACCTCGGCGGCCACGCCGGCACCACGGAGTTCACGAGCGACGTGGTCTCGCGCATCAGGACGAAGCTCGAGGTCTGGTCGGCCCTCGGGTCGTCGCGCTGACGCCGACCGGCAGCCCCGCCGCCTCCCTCGACTCCTCATCGCGCAGGTGGCGCAGGCGCCGCGCGCGGTAGAAGCGGCGCTGGATCCACAGCGTGAGGATCCCTGCGGCGAGGATGCCCGCGACGTTGATCGCGAGCTGCGCGAGCGATCCCCGCCAGCTGTCGGTGTCGCCGTAGGCCAGCGCGACGCCGACGTTCGACGCGGCGGGGATCGTGGTCACGCTGATGAGGACGCCGATCAACGCACCGGATTTGGCGGTCGACAGCGACATGACGCCGGCCGTCCCCGCGCAGAACGCGACGAAGAACGCGAAGAAGTCCGGGTTCGAGATCGACGTCGAGAGGCTGTGGTCGCGCTCCGAGAACGTCTCGGGTGTGACCCCGGTCGCCTGGAAGACGTGCGATGCGACGAAGACGGCGACGATCGTGAGCGGAAACCCGACCGCCAGCGCGCTGATCGACTTCAGCGCCAGCCGCCCGCGCTTCTCGACCACCGCCACGCAGAACGCGGCGATCGGACCGAACTCGGGCCCGACGACCATCGCGCCGACGATGAGAATCGCGCTGTCGAGGAAGATGCCGCAGGCGGCGATGAGGCCGGCGAGCACCATGAAGATGAGGAACGCGACCGAGAGCTCGGCCTGCTCAGACGTCCGCGCCTCGACCTCTTCCCAGACGACCGCATCCGCGGGCGCGCCGGGCGCGGCCTGCTCCGCCTGGTCGGCGAACCGCGAGAGCTGCACGTCGATTGGCTCGATCGAGATCGACCCGATCTCGTGGATGCGCAGCTCCTTGAGATCGCCGACCATGACGCTGGCCTCCTCGCGCGGGACGTCGGCAAGTACCAGGTCGCCGGCCGGCTCGACCGAGGCGCCCTTCAGGTAGACGATGTTGCAGGCCGTCGGCGTCCGCCGGAAGAGCTCGAGGGCCTTTCGGGCCTCCTCGTGCGGAGCGATCACGCGCAGATGGACCACGTCGGCGGAGGCTACGGGGCCAGGTGCAAGTTCGCTTGCAGGACCCCATGTCCGTCCGACGGCCGTGGCACCTTTGCGAACGCATGTTCCCCCCCTACTCCACATCACGACCGGCTCAGCGGATGGGAGGCGCGGCGCGCGGTGCGCGCAACGCTGCCGCCGGGCCGGCCCCCGTGGACGCGGGGCTTCCGGGGTCTCCGTTCGCCCGCTGGCAGCAGGGACTCCGCAAGGCCGTCGACCTCGCCGTCGCATTCGCAACGCTCGCCGACGCAGAGCCGTCCGAGAGCCCGCGCGCGCCCGTCGACCAGGCCGATCACCCCCACCGGACGCCGCTGCGGCCCAAGCTGAGGTCGCGGCGGCCCGGTGAGGCGGTGCGCCGCCCCGAGGTGTGCACCGCACCCGTGAACCGCGTGCCGGCCGAAGCGCCGCGCAAGCGCGCCCGGCTCTAGGCACCGGCGAGGCCGTCAACGCCGCTCGAGTGCGGGCCTCCGGGCACGAGTTAAACGCGAAGAGCCGCCCCGAGGGACGGCTCTTCATCACGATAAACCGGCGGCGACCTACTCTCCCGGGCCCTTGCGAGCCAAGTACCATCGGCGCTGAGAGGCTTAACTTCTCTGTTCGGAATGGGAAGAGGTGTTTCCCTCTCGCGATAACCACCGGAACTGGTGAGAGCACACCTGCTCGCGATCCCTCAAAACCACACAGCAGCCACATCATCACGCTCGAAAGGCGAGGATTCCTCCGCACGAGGCGGAAGGAAAAAAACCGTCAAGCCCTCGACCCATTAGTACCGGTCTCCTGCACTCGTTACCGAGCTTCCAGATCCGGCCTATCAACCTGGTGGTCTACCAGGGGTCTTACTCCCTCAAGGGGATGGGAGAACTCATCTTGAGGCCGGCTTCCCGCTTAGATGCCTTCAGCGGTTATCCGATCCA
>CADCVT010000225.1 GCA_902806215.1 uncultured Solirubrobacteraceae bacterium
AAGCGCGCGACGGCGTCGGCGACGCGGTGCTCGACTGCGACGACACCAACCCCGACCACACGCAGGGCACGAGCGACACCGCGGTCCTCGACGCAACCGGCGTCGATCCCGATCCCGTCCGCTGCGAGGTCGTCGACCGGCCGAGCACCGGCGGCGGCGGGGGTGGGGGCGGCGGTCAGACGACTCCCGGCGGCACGACGCCCGCCCAGACCACCGGCGCGCAGCCGCCGAGGACCGCGAGTCTGCCGACGCTCACGCGCGCCGGCGTCCAGCTCTCGTGCGCTCCCGGCGCGTGGTCGGGCGCACCGACCTTCGCGTATGCGTGGTTCGTCCTCGGCGCGGCGGGCCAGCCGGCCAAGGTCGCGGACGGCCAGCGGTACACGCTGAAGGACAGCGACGAAGGACGGCTCGTGTTCTGCGCCGTTCTGGCGAGCAACCCCGGTGGCATCGGCGTCGCGCGATCGGCGCTGCTGCTCGCGCCGACCCTCGTCCGGATGCCCGAGCTCCAGGGTCGGACCGAGGCGTTCTCGCGCGAGAAGCTCCTGAAGATCACGAACGGCGCGATCGTCCTCAAGACCAAGCGCAAGGGCAAGGCCGACATCGACTGCGCCCTCGGTGGCACGCGCGGCAGTGACAGCGAGTGCGCGACCAAGGCGGCGAAGGCTGCGCGCAAGAAGCTCGACCCGGGCGACGTCTACATCACGACGCCGAAAGACGGCAGGACTCTGGAAGCGGATCCCGCGTCGGGCGATCTGCCGAAGGTGACGCTCGGCATCTACGACCGCAGCCTCGACGTGTCGCTCCCGCCGGTAGGGACGCCGAAGAAGTTCGGCGACGACTGCCCGCTGACCGGCAAGGGCTTCACGACGGAGGACCGCAAGGCGTTCATCGCCGGGCTCCAGGGCAAGTACGAGTCCTTCGCGCGCACGACGCTCGACAAGCGCGAGTGCCGCTTCAAGATCCGCGACGACTTCAACCGCGAGCAGGAGAGCGACCCGTACGTCGGCGCGATCGAGGTCATCGAGATCGAGGACCGCGACGGCCTGCGGCTGACGATCGAGCGCAACCGCGCGCCCGACCTCGTCGTCATCCCGTACCACCGCCGCCTGAAGGGGACCGACAACTTCGCCGGCGCGAACATCGCCGCGGGCGCCGAGGTCAACCCCGGTCTCGGGTCCGACGGCGACCTGACCGCGATGACCGGGGCGTCCGCCAACGACGTCTGCTTCCACGTGCGCGAGGCGAGCACCGGCCGGCCGGTGCAGGGCGTCGCGGTTCGCGCGCTCGACCCGAACGGACGGGTCGTCGAGGACCGGGTCTCGCGGGCGCCGTTCGGCCGGTCGACGAACGAGGACGGCAACGCGTGCGACATGTGGCCGATCGCCGAGCGCGGCGAGTACCGTTTCACGTTCGACTGGCGGGGTTCCAACGGCGTCAACGAGGAGGGCTGGCTGCGCATCGACGCGGTCGACCGGGCCAAGGAGACGTTCACCACGATCTCCGGTCGCAAGCTCAACTGCACGGCGGCCGATCGCTGCATCCAGGTAGGCACGGCCGGCTCGACGGCGAGGGCGGCCGTGGTCGTCGAGGCCGTGATCCTCGCCGCCGTCGTCGGCGTGCTCGTCAAGGGCCTCATCGACTCGAAGGGCAAGGGCGTCGATCAGGCCGCCGCCGCACGGGCGAGCGCACAGCTCGCCGACGGCGAGCCGGGGGCCTCGCTGTTCAAGGCCGCCGGCGACGGCGGCGTGACGCCCGGGTTCCTGACCCTCGGCGGCAAGCTCGCACCGGGGGACGGGGTCGTCGCCGGTGGCGCCGGCAACGTCGTCTCGGGCGGCGCCGGCAACCTGATCGGGCAGGACGGCGCCGGGGTCGTCTCGGGGGGAGCCGGCAACCTCACCTCGAGCCAGATCCGGACGGTCAAGCCGGGACCCGGCGGCGGCCTCGTGGCCCTCGCCGGCAGCGGGGTCGTCTCCGGCGGCGGGGGGAACGTCGTCTCGGGCGGCGCGGGCAACGTCGTCTCGGGCGGCGCCGGCAACCTGATCGGCCAAGACGGCGCTGGGGTCGTCAGTGGAGGAGCCGGGAACCTCGTCGCCAAGGGGGACGCGGTGACCCAGATCGGCGACCGGTCGGTCATCACGAGCGCAGGCCAGCTCGCCCCGGGGACCGCTCTCGCTGCAGGCATCGGCGCAGGAACCCCCACCTCACCGATCGTCTCAGGAGGAGGCGGCAACTGAGGCCTACGTCAAACGTGGACACAATCGCCGATTGCCCTGCAAACCCCCATAAGGGGGTCTGACCCCCCTGGCGGTACGTCGAACGTTGACGCGTTCGTCGAATCGCCTGCAAACCGCGGTAAGGGGGTCTGACCCCCTTGGGGGGCGAGGTTTGGGGCCTCGCGCCTTGTTTGCGTATGCCTCGACCTCTTCGCCTTGAGGAACCCGGTGCCGCCTATCACGTGACCTCTCGAGGGAACCGGAAGGCGCCCGATCTTCGCCGATGACCATGACCGGGTCACGTTCCTGCGCACCCTGGCCGCTGTCGCAGTGCGCTTCGAGTGGCAGTGCTTGACGTACTGCCTCATGCGCAACCACTTCCACCTCGTGGTCCGGACGCCCGAGATGACGCTCGCAGCGGGCATGCAAGGTCTCAAGTCGCTGCACGCGCAGCGGTTCAACCGCAGGCACGGACTCACTGGGCACCTCTTCCAGGGCCGGTACCACTCGGTTCGGCCCGCTTCGGACGCGCAACTGCTCGAGGAGCTTCGCTACGTCGCGCTCAACCCCGTCCGAGCCAGGCTGCGCACGCACGCTCTCGACTGGCCGTGGAGCGGGCATCGCGAGCTGGTCGGCAAAACGGCCCCCGGCTTCGTCGACGTGCGCGCCGTGTGGGGGATGTTCGACCCCTCGGACGCCGGTGCCGGTCCTGCGCGTTACGCCGCGTTCGTCGAGGACGGCATCGCTATGTCTACCGCGGCCGCGTGACTACGCTCGCCCGATCGTCCTCCCTCGACACCGACCCGTCCAGGCCAACGTCGCCGGGCACTACGACGTCCTCGACGAGGCGTACCGCCGCGTCTGGGGCGAGCACGTCCACCACGGGCTGTGGACGACCGGCGACGAGACGCCCGAGGAGGCGGCGCGGGCGCTCGCGATCAGGGTCGCCGACGCGGCCGGCGTCGCGCGGGGTGACCGGGTCGTGGACGTCGGATGCGGCTACGGCGCCACGTCGCGAATGCTGGCCGCCGAGCGCGGCGCGACGGTGACGGGGCTGACGCTGTCGGCGGCGCAGGCACGCGCGCTGCCGCCGGCGCCCGGCGTCGAGCTGCTCGTCCGCGACTGGCTGCACAACGACCTGCCCGACGGCGCGTTCGACGCCGCGATCTCGATCGAGGCGCTCTCGCACATGCCCGACAAGCCGCGCGCGTTCGCCGAGCTCGGCCGCGTCGTCCGGCCCGGCGGTCGCGTGGCGATCGTCGACTGGTTGACGCGGGAGGAGCCGGGCGCACGCGAGACCCGTCTGCTGTTGCGGCCGATCTGCGAGGAGGGCCACCTCCCGAGCATGCACAGCGCGAGCGAGTACGAGCAGCTGCTGCGCGACGCCGGCCTCGAGCCGACCGGCTTCGAGGACCTCAGCGACCGCGTCTGGCGCACGTGGGTCGTCGTCGTCCGGCGGCTGCTGCCGCTCCTGGCGCGCGACCGTCGCCTCGCCGCCGACCTGGTGCGCTCGCCAGAGCGGGTCTTCGCGCTGTCGCTCCTGCGCATCCCTGTCGCGTACCGCACCGGCGCGATGCGCCTCGGTCTGCTGACTGCGCGTTTGCCGTAGGGGTTGACTTGCCACGCACCGTAAGGTGGTGGGTGGGGTTCCTCTGGTGGGGAGGGGTGCGCTCTTGGTGCCGCACGCACGCGGCAGCAGGCCGACCGGCGTCCGACCACGGAAGGAACTCGCATGCAGCGGGCTCTCACCCATCTGCTCTCCGACGTTGCCTCGAAGCCGCTGCTCGAGCGTGACGACGAGGTGGCTGCGCTGGTCGACGCCGTCGCCCGGGCGCAGGAGGGCGACGGCGGGCTCGTGCTGGTCCAGGCGGTCGCGGGCCTCGGCAAGACTCGCCTGCTCGACGTCGCCGCGGGCCTCGCGAAGGGCGCCGGGATGGGGCTGCTGCGAGCGCGCGGGAACAGCCTCGAGCGCGAGTTCCCGTTCGGCGTCGTCCTGCGGCTCTTCGAGGCCGAGCTGCGCGGCATGCGCGACGACGACCTCGCCGACGTCATGCGCGGGAGCGCCGCACTCGCGGGCCCGATGCTCACCGGCGCCCAACCGGTCGAGCAGGCGCTCGTCGGCCTGCAGGAGTCGTCGCTCGTCCACGCGCTGCAGTGGGTCGCGGTCAACCTCAGCGACGCGCAGCCGCTCGCCCTCGTCGTCGACGACCTGCACTGGGCCGACGCGCCCTCGCTGAGGTTCCTCGCCTACCTCGCGGCACGCGTCGACGAGCTTCCGGTCGTCGTCGTCGCCGCCACGCGCCCGCACGAGCCGGGCGCCGAGGACGCCGTCCTCGCGCAGCTCGCGGCCGGCGCGAACTCCCGCGTGCTCGCGCCGCGCGAGCTCACCGACGACGCGGCGGCCACGCTCGTCCGCGCGACCGAGGGCGCCGGTCCTGCGCCCGCCGACGCGTTCGTCGCGGCGTGCTTCGAGGAGACGGGCGGCAACCCGCTGCTGCTCAACGAGCTGCTGCGCGCGCTCGCTGCCGAAGGCGTCCGCGGCCGGGCCGAGGACGTCGCGCACGTACGGGAGATGGGACCCGAGCCGGTTGCGCGCAGCGTCCGGTCGACGCTGGCGCGCGCCGGGTCGGACGAGGCCGCGATCGCGGGCGCCGTCGCGGTGCTCGGCGACGACGCCGACGCGTTCGTGGCCGCCGCGCTCGCCGGCCTCGAGCCGATGCAGGGGGCGCGGGCAGCGGC
>CADCVT010000226.1 GCA_902806215.1 uncultured Solirubrobacteraceae bacterium
CGGAAGACGTTCGAACGCGTCAGCAGCCCGGTGAGCTTCTGCGAGCCGAGGATCTTCCCGATCCACTCCTCCATGACCTTGTAGGGCTCGATCGTGGTCGCGAAGAGCTTGTCGCCGATGCGCACCTCGTCGCCGGGCTCGCCCGGCTCGCCGCCGAGCAGGGCTGGGATCCGGGCCTGGCCGGCGAGCTCGCAGACGATGGTGCGGCGACCCGAGCGTTCGGACGCCAGAGCGAGCGCCGCGGTGACAACCGTCTTCCCGACACCGCCTTTTCCGGTCACGAACAGCATCTGGCGGTCGAGGAGTGACACGGAGGCTGCCAGCATAAGCAGCGGTGGAGGCCGACAGGGACGAGAGAGAGCTGCGCCGTGCCTATGCACGGTGCCGCCGCATGCAGATGCGCCACGACCCGACGTTCTTCGCGGCGACGGCGCGGCTGCCGCGCGACGTGCGCCCGGCGGTGCACGCGCTGTACGGCTACGTGCGCGGAGCCGACGAGCTCGTCGACAACGCGTGCGGCAGCGCCGACGAGGCGCGTGCGGCGCTCGACGCGTGGGAGGGCGCGCTCGAGGAGGGCCGCCGCCGGGGCGCCTCCGACCATCCCGTCATCGCCGCGCTCGTCGACGCAGGCGAGCGGCACGACCTCCCGCTCGAGGAGCTGCGCGTCTACATGCGCTCGATGCGCGTCGACTGTGACGGGCGGGTGCGGATCGCCAGCGCGGCCGAGCTCGACGCGTACATGGACGGCAGCGCCGCCGCCGTCGGTCGGGTGATGGCGCCGCTGCTCGGCAGCGACGACGCCGACGGGGTCGCGCGGCTCGGCGTCGCGTTCCAGCTGACGAACTTCATCCGCGACGTCCGCGAGGACTGGGGGATGGACCGCGTGTACCTGCCCGGGCTGCCCGAGGACGAGCTCGCCCGCGGCGAGGCCGGTCCCGGTGCGCGCCGCGCGATCAGCGAGCACGTCGACCGGGCGCGGACGCTCTTCGCCGACTCGGCCGCGGCTCCCGAGCGCTGCCATCCCGCGGTGCGCCGGGGGATGCGGCTCGCGCGCGGCGTCTACGGCGGCATCCTTGATCGCGTGGAGTCCTCCGGCTACGACGTCATGGCGCGCCGCACGTCGCTGCCGCCGTGGGAGATGGCGCTCGCCGTGACGCGCGCATGACCCGCCGGGCGACGCTGCGCGGCGCCGAGCGCACCTCGCTCGACGGAGAGACGGCCGACGTGATCATCTGCGGCGCGTCGTTCGCCGGCCTCGCCGTCGCACGCGAGCTGAGCGGCCGCGGCCACGACGTGCTCATCGTCGACCGGTACGAGGTGGGGGAGCGGGCGACGTCGGCCTGCGCCGCGCCGACGCCGTGGCTGCACGCGATGGGCGTCGAGGGCGCGATCCGCCAGGAGCTTCCGTACATGCGCTTCACGACGCCGCACGGCAGCGCGCGCTACCGGCTGCCGTGGAGCTGGTCGTCGTTCGACTACCGCGAGCTGTGCCGGCTGCTCGACGACCAGAACGACGCGCGCTTCGAGACGGCGAAGGTCGAGCGGCGGACCGCTGACGGCGTGCTCACCGACCGCGGCGAGCTGCACGCGCCGCTCGTCGTCGACGCGCTGGGCTGGAAGCGGGTGCTCGCCGATCCGCACTACCAGCCGCCGGAGGCGCCGCTGTCGCGCGGGCTCGAGGTCCACCCGCCGCACGACGCAAGCGGCGACGAGCTGCACTGCTGGATAGAGCGCGACCTCGTGCGGGCCGGCTACGGCTGGCACGTCCCCGCGGGCTCGGAGGTCCGCATCGGCGTCGGGTCCTACGACCCGCATGACCACGTCAAGGAGCCGACGGTCGCGCTGGCCGAGCGCACCGCCGGCGAGGCGGTGCGCTACCAGGGCAACTGGTTCCCGCACCGGCTGCGCTCCGGGGCCGACGGGCGCACGTTCTTCGTCGGCGACGCGGCGGGGCACTGCTTCCCGCTCTCGGGCGAGGGGATCCGGACGGCGTTCTACTTCGGGATCGCGTGTGGGCGTGAGTTGCGCGAGGTCGTCGAGGGACGAAAGACCGTCGGTGAGGGGATGGAGTCCTACTCGCGGTTCAGCTCCTCGCACCGGCACGCGTACGGCTGGGCGCTGTTCCTCCAAGGGCTGCTGCCGAAGATCCCGCCGCGGGCCCTGACGCTCGTCCTGAAGGCGTTCCACCCGCTGACCGACCGCAGCTTCTCGTGGTATCTGCGCCAAGCCGATCCGTCGTTCGCCGCAGGAGACCGAGACTTCTCGGTCGAAGAGCCGTTGCAGCCTGTGTAGATGAGAACGGCCCCCGGAACGGAGTTCCTGCAGCATGTCCCGCAACCACACCCTCAGCAGCCCGAAGGAGCCCCGCGTCGTCGAGACCGTCCGGGGCACCGCGCACCCCGCACCGCTGCGCCCGCCGGTCCGCTAGCCCTTTGGTGGTTGGCGCTTTGCCGCTCGGGTAAACGAGCGGTCATGGGAGCCAACGCAGACACGATCAAGTCGGCCTTCGACGCGTTCGGTCGGGGCGACATCGACGCGGTCCTCGCCGCCTGGCACGAGGACGTCCGCTGGGAGGGCACGAACGACGACCGCCTGCCGATGGGCGGCCGCATGGAGGGCCACGAGGCCGTGGCAAAGGGCCTCGGCAGCCTCGCCGAGTCGTGGGACGACTTCGAGGCCGTCGCCGACGAGTTCCACGAGAGCGGCGACAACGTGATCGTCCTCGGGCACTTCGCGGGGACCGCGAAGGCGACGGGCAAGCAGACCCGCTTCCCGTTCGTGCACATCTACCGGATGCGCGACGGCAAGGCGGGCGAGGTGCTGGCGCTGTCGGACACGTACGAGGTCGCCAAGGCTCTCGGCGTCGTCTCGTAGAGCCCGGCAGGAGTCGGACCCGCCCGCCCTGCGACAATGCCCGGCCCGTGTTCGACCCCTCGGAGATCTCGTACGACGACAACGGCCTCGTGGCCGTCGTCATCCAGGACTGGACCAGCGGCGAGGTCCTGACCCTCGCGTACGCGAACGCCGAGGCCGTCGGCAAGACCGTCGAGACCGGCGAGCTGCACCTGTGGAGCCGCTCGCGCGACGAGCTGTGGCACAAGGGCGCGACGTCGGGCAACACGCAGGCGGTCAGGGCGCTGCGGCTCGACTGCGACGGCGACGCGCTGCTCGCGCTCGTCGAGCCGGCCGGGCCGGCGTGCCACACCGGCGAGCGCACGTGCTTCCACCGAGGCGACGTGGACGTCGCCGCCCCGCACGAGGCGCTGCCGGCGCTCGAGCGCACGCTCGCCGCGCGGCAGGCCGAGCGGCCCGAGGGCTCCTACACGGTGAAGCTCCTCGATGACCCGCCGTTCATCGGCGAGAAGGTCATGGAGGAGGCCGAGGAGGTCGCCCGCGCCGCGCGCGAGGAGACCGACGACCGCGTCGACGAGGAGGCCGCCGACGTGCTCTACCACCTGGCGGTGCTGCTGCGCTCGCGTGGCCGCACGCTCGCCGACGCCGCGGAGGTGCTCCATGGCCGTCGCGGCTGAGGCGGGTGGGGATCTGAATTACGACGTCTCGCCGTCGCTTGACGAGGTCCGCGTGCTGGCGCGCGACTTCAACGTCATCCCGCTGCGCACGACGTTCATCGACGACACCGAGACGCCGGTCTCGGCGTTCCTCAAGCTCCGCGGACGCAACCCCGAGACGCCGGCGTTCCTGCTCGAGTCGGCCGAGCGCGGGCAGGTCGTCGGGCGCTACTCGTTCATCGGCGTGCGGCCGCGGCGCGTGCTGCGCTGGAACCTCGGCGAGCCGGGCGATCCGTACGCGATGGTCGCCGAGGAGGTCGGGCGTCACCGGCAGGCTCCGCTCGACGACCTGCCGCCGTTCGCCGGCGGCGCGGTCGGGCTGTTCGGCTACGACCTCGTGCGGACGGTCGAGACGACGCTCGGCGAGCCGAACCCCGACCCGGTCGGGCTGCCCGACCTCGCGGTGATGCTCAGCGACGTGCTGGTGATCTTCGACCACCTCAAGCACACCGTGACGATCCTCGTGAACGTGTACGCCGACGACGAGCGCGGGGTCGACGCGGCGCACGCGGACGCGATGGCGACGATCGAGAAGGCGCGGCGGCTGCTCCACGGGCCGGTGCCGGACTTCGGGACGCGGCCCAAGCACGACCGGCCGGCGTTCGGGTCGAACATGCCGCGCGAGGACTTCGAGGCGATGGTCGCGCGGATCGTCGAGTACGTGCACGCCGGCGACGCGTTCCAGGTCGTGCCGTCGCAGCGCTGGACCGCCGACCTCGACGTCGATCCGTTCAGCGTCTACCGCGGGCTGCGGGTGGTCAACCCGAGCCCGTACATGTACTTCTTCGACTTCCAGGACTTCCAGATCGCCGGCGCGTCGCCCGAGCCTCTGCTCACCGTCACCGGCCGTCACGCGTCGTCACGGCCGATCGCAGGGACGAAGCCACGCGGCGCGAACGCCGCCGAGGACGCCCGCATCGCCGAGGAGCTGCTGGCCGACGAGAAGGAGCGCTCCG
>CADCVT010000227.1 GCA_902806215.1 uncultured Solirubrobacteraceae bacterium
GCGCCGATCGCGGCGGCGGGGCTGCTCTACCTGCTCGGGCGCACCGACGAGTTCCACCTCGTGCCGCTCGCCGCGGTCCTGCCGGTGATGCTCGTCGCGGTGGCCGCGCGGGAGCGGTTCGCCCTGCTGCGGGCGGCGGCGGTTGCGATCGTCGCCCTCGTCGCGCTTCACGGCCTCGAGCGCAAGGCGGGCCAGCTGCGCCACGCGCCCGATCTGGCGACGGTGCCGCGCGGCGACGGGATCCGCGCCGACGCCGCGGAGGCGCGCGACCTGCGCCGCGTGCTCGACGCGATCGGCGACGACACGATCTTCGTCGCGCCGCCGCGCTTCGCGCAGGTGACGGTCGGCAACCCGCTCCTCTACGTGCTCGCCGGCAAGGACAACCCGACGCGCTACGACGTGCTCCAGCCGGGCGTGGTGACGGAGGCCGACGTCCAGCGCGAGATGGTCGAGGACCTGAGGCGCGCGCGGCCGGACGTGCTGGTCCGGTGGCTTGACCCGCGCACTGCACCCGAGGACAACCCGTCCGGCCGTACGCGGGGCGCGACGATCCTCGACCGCTATCTCGCGGACACGTACCGCGGCGAGCCGCGGCGCATCGGCGTCTACGAGATCGTCAAGCGCTAGAGGTCGCGGCGCGCGAACAGCCGCGCGGCGAGCGCGACCGTCGCGACGAGGTACAACGCCGCGAACAGCCACAACCCGAACCCGGCCTCCTGCGCACCGCCGAACGGCCCGAGGTTCACGATCGTCTCCGTCGTTCCCTCGGCGTCGGCGGTGATCAGCGCGAGCCCGTGCTGGTAGAGCTCCTCGAACGGCAGCGCCCACGAGACGACGCTGCCCGCGTCCTTGAGCGTCTCGGACTCGAGCCCCTCGCCGATCTGGCCGAGCAGCCCGCCGGTGATCCCGGCACCGAAGAGCATGAAGATCGCGATGCCGTTGGCGGTCGTCGAGAACAGGACCGAGCCGAGCATCCCGAGCGCGGCGAGGATGAACGCGCCGGCACCGAGCGCCAGCGCGGGACCGAGGACCCGGTCCGGCCACCAGCCGACGAGGCCGGTCACGACGACGCACGCGAGGAAGAGCGCGATGACGTACCCGCCGCTGACGGCGCCCGCGGCGAGCAGCCGGCCGGCGATGTACTGCGAGCGCCCGAGCGGCCGGACGACGACCGCCTGGAGCAGGCCGCGCTCGGCGTCGCCGCGGACAGCGCCGAGCGTCAGGAACGTCGACAGCACCGCGCCGAGGAACAGCGTCACGAACATCGCGATGCCGAGCAGCGTCCCGCCGACGATCGTCTCGCTGTCGACGCCGAACGGCCGCTCCTCGCCCTCGGCGAACGCGTCGACGTCCTCGAAGACCTCGCTGACGCCCCAGGCGTAGAAGAGGAGGAACGCGATGCTCAGCACGAGCACGACGACGAACACGCGCCGGCGCAGCGACTCGCGGATCGCGTGCATGGCGATCGCGCCGATCACGAGACGGCCTCGATGTAGACGTCCTCGAGCGTCGAGCGCAGGACCCGCACCTCGTAGACCTGCTCGCCGACGGCGACGAGGTCGGCGACGATCCGGGGCGCGTCGTCGCGCCCGGCGCCCTCGAAGAGCCGCGGACCGCCCGCCGTCTCGACCTCGACCCCGCGGGGCCTGACGAGGTCCGACGGCGCGCCGGCGGTGACCGTCCGGCCGCGGTTGACGATGACGACGCGGTCGCAGACGAGCTCGACCTCGGAGAGCAGATGCGAGTTCAGGAGCACCGCCTGGCCGCGGCTGCGCAGCTCGACCAGCAGCTCGCGGACGGCGCGGCGCCCGACGGGGTCGAGCGCGCTCGTCGGCTCGTCGAGCATCAGCAGCTTCGGGCGCCCGATCATCGCCTGTGCGATCCCGAGCCGCTGCTGCATGCCCTTGGACATCGCCTCGACGCGCCGCGTGCGGGCCTCGGCGAGGCCGACGAGCTCGAGCAGCTCGGTGCGCTCGGCCGCGCCTCCGTCGGAGTTCGCGAGGCGCTGGTGGAGCTCGAGGACCTCGTCGGCGCGGGCCCAGCCGGGGTAGCGGAACAGCTCGGCGAGGTAGCCGATCGCGCTGCGGGCGGCGATCGATCCCGCCGGGGCGCCCGCGACCGTCACGGAGCCCGCCGACGCGTGGACGAGCCCGCACGAGATCTTGACGAGCGTCGACTTGCCGGCGCCGTTCGGGCCGAGCAGGCCGACGAGCTCGCCGGCGCCGACGTCGAGGTCGACGCCGGACAGCGCCTCCACCGCGCCGTAGCGCTTGACCAACCCACGAACCTCGAGCACCCCCATCGCGGGGCGCAGCCTAGTGACGAGGTGTCACGGAACTGTGCCGATTGTGGCCCGCAAGACGCAGATCGGCCTGTTGGCGCCCGGTTCGCATGGCATGGTCTCCGCCGTGCTCTTCCGCCTGGCCCTCGTCGCTCTCGCCGCCGCCCTCGTGGTCGTGTTCTCGGTGCGCTACGGCGACCATCGGGCGTGCGACGACGCACGGCGTGGCGTGTTCGGCGCGACCACCGGCGCGACCGAGCGCAGCGCCGTCGCCGGTCATGTGCGGACGGTGGAGCGACGCTGCCGGGGAAGCGACGCCCTCGTGGCTACGGCAGGTGCGCTGCGGACGCTCGGCGACGACGCGGGCGCGCTGCGTGCCGTGCGCGAAGCGACGCGGCGCGAGCCGTCGTCGTTCAGCGCGTGGCGAGCGCTCGCCGCGGTCGCGGAGGGAGACGAGGCGGAGCGGGCCGCCCGCCGCGCGGGCGAGCTCAACCCGCGCTGGGCACAGGCTCGGCTTCGGGCCTCGGGGTCGGCGCCGGCGGGCGCGGACGACGAGGGTCCTTGAAGCGCAGCAGCGGCTTCTCGACGAGGTAGTAGCTGGCCGCTGCGCACGCGACCGCGAACGCGGTCGTGACGATGAGCAGCGTCGGGAAGCCGAAGTCGCCGAACCACTCCGACACGTCGTTCTCGTGCAGCCAGATCATCAGCGAGACGTGCCAGAGGTAGATGCCGTACGAGATCAGCCCGAGCCACGCGAGCACCGGGTTCGCGAGGACGCGCCGCGGCCAGCCGCCGCGGTCGTCGCCGAACACCGCCGGCAGCAGGAGGAAGAACGAGAACAGCCCGAACAGCAGGTACTCGGCCAGGAACGACACCTCGCCCGGGTCGCCGGGGAAGGTCCGGGGGAGACCCGCACCCCACGCGAGGACGGCAAGCGTCGCGCCGGCGGCCGCCCACGCGACCCAGGGCCGGCGCACGACGAGGCGGACGGCGCCGACGCGTTCCTCGTCGCCTTCGAGCGCGACGCTCGCGACGGCGAGCCCCATGCCGAGGGCGAACCACGTGAACGTGCCGGGCAGCGTGCTCGGGAACGTCGTCTGGTCGTCGACGACGTGCACGAGGGTGCGCGCGAGGATCGACAGCACGCCGAGGGCCGCGAGCGCGATCAGCTCGATCCGGATGGCCCGTTCCCGCGCGCGTCCGCGGTAGGCCCGAGCCATCGCCACCGCGTAGAAGGGGAGCACCAGGTAGAAGGTCACCTCGATGCAGAGGCTCCACGCCGGGCCGATCCCGCCGAGGATGAACTCGGAATCGTAGATCTGCGCGAAGCCGTAGTAGGCCCACCAGCTGCCGGTGAAGACGCCCGCCAGGCCGGGCCAGACCGCCAGCACCGTCAACGCCAGCCAGTAGGCGGGGGCGATCCGCAGCGCTCGGCGGCGGAAGAAGCGTCCGATCCGCGGCGGCTCGAGGCCGTGGTAGCTCGCCCGCACAAACGGCCGGTAGAGGAGGAACCCCGAGATCAGGAAGAAGACGGTCACGCCGACGTTCAGGCGGGCGGTGACCGCGCCGAGCGCGTTCTCGGAGTTGAACGCGGTCAGGCCCGAGGCGTGCGTGACCACGACGCAGAGCGCGGCGATCGCTCGCATCGAGTCCATCAGGGGGAACCGTGGGTTCCCGGGAGGGGGCGTGAGAGCGTCTGGCGTCTCGCCCGCTCGCGGCTCGGGCGCGTGGGTCATGCGGGTGCGCAGCATAGGCTTGCCGCCGAATGCGCCCCCCGGGATTCGCCGTCGCGCTCGGCCTCATCGCGCTCGTCGGGCTCGCGGTGCGGGTCGCCTACGCCCTGCTGACGAAGGACTGGCAGGAGCTCCAGGGCGACGCGCTCTCCTACCACCTGACCGGGCAGTACCTCGCGGACGGCGAGGGATGGCGGCGCCCCGAGGTCGACCTGCCGACCGCCGAGTTCCCGCCCGCGCAGTCGACGCTGCTCGGCGCGGCGACGCTGTTCGGGCTCGGCGGCGTGTTCGAGCAGAAGCTCCTGCTGTGCGTCGTCGGCGCGGTCACGGTCGCGCTCATCGGGCTGGTCGGGCGTGCCGCCGCGGGCTCCGAGCGCGTCGGGCTCATCGCCGCCGCGATCGCCGCGCTGTACCCGCCGCTGTGGGTCATGAGCGGGACGTTGCTCGGCGAGACGCTCTACGGGCTGCTGCTCGTCTCGTCGCTTCTGGCCGCGTACGCGGCGTGGCGGGAGGCGACCACGCGCCGGTTCGCCGTCCTCGGCGCGCTGATCGCGCTGGCGGCGCTCGCACGTGGCGAGGCGCTCGGCCTCGTCGTGCTCGTCCTGCTGCCGCTCGCCTGGCGCGCGCGCCGCCGCGCGGCGCTCCCGCTGGCGGTCGCGGGCGTCGCCGCGTTCGCGCTCGTCCTCACGCCGTGGACGGTGCGCAACCTCGCGACGTTCGAGAAACCGGTGCTCATCTCCAACAACGCGAACGGCGTCTGGGTCGGCGCGAACTGCGAGCGGACGTACTTCACCGAGGAGATCGGATCGTGGCGTTTCGACTGCTACGGCGAGCGTCCGGAGGGCGACGAGTCCGAGCAGTTCTCCGAGTACCGTCGGCGCGGGATGGAGTACCTGCGCGACCACCTCGGCCGGTGGCCGCGCGTCGTCGCGGCGCGCGTGGGACGGCTGTACGACGTCTACCGCCCGTGGGACCAGGGCGTGTTCTTCGCGGGCATCGAGGGGCGCCACCCGCGGGCGACGAAGATGGCGCTCCTCGCGTACTGGACGCTGATCCCGTTCGCGATCGCGGGCGCGGTCCTGCTGCGCCGTCGCGCGCGGCCGCTGCTCATCCTGCTCGCCCCGATCGCGCTCGTGTCGCTCGTCGCCATCGCGACCTACGGCGTCACCCGCTTCCGCTTCGCCGCCGAGCCGTCGTTCGTCGTGCTCGGCGCGGTCGCCGTCGACGCCCTGCTGAGTAGGGTGCGCCGATGATCGAGGTCGCCGAGATGCAGCGGATCCACGCCGCGGTGGCCGGTCGCCGCGACGAGCTCCGTCGGACGGCCGAGGCGCAGATCGTCGAGACGCTTTGGGGCGTCGGGTTCACACGGACCTTCATCGATCCGCGGCCGTTCTGGGCGGAGCGGCTGGGCGACCCGCCCGAACGCCTCCGCCGCAAGCGTCCGAAGGGCTTCGGGGCCGAGTACGGCGTCGACGCCGAAGGGCGTGCCGTGCTCGCTCGCCTGGTCGACGGCGATGAGCCGGTCACGTCCGAGTGGCTCCGGCTGGAACGCGGCGGCGTCTGGTTCCACCCGGAGTTGCACGCGATCACGTTCGACGCCCGTGAGCGTGGGCGGCTGCTCGCTTGGGGCGAGTGCTGGGGCGACTCGTGGACCATCGAGACGTACGGCTACGACCACGATCGCGTGGTGACGATCGACTCCGAGGCGATCCACCCGGAGAGGGAGGCCCCGCTGCACCAACGCTTCGAGCTGGCCTACGACGACCGTGGCCTTCTCAAGATGGACTTCGTGTACCCGCGCTCCGGTCACCGGGGCGGCGTCTGGGTGCGGCTCGACCAGCCGATCGGCAAGGAGCTCGCCGAGCTGCACGACCTCCTCGTCGCCGAGGTCGGGCCGATCTGCGAGCCGGGCCGCGTGGTCGCGCTGCACTACGACGCCGAGAACCCGCTCGCGGTCGGCGTCGAGGTCACCCCGTGGACCGAGGTCGAGGACGCCTTGGACGACCTCGAGATCGACGCGCTGTACCCCGCGAACTGGGAGCTCGACGAGCGTCCGTTGGGCGAAGCGCTGCGCACGAGGCTGGAGGCGGCCGGCGGCTACCTGCGCGTGAAGGGCCATCAGGGCAAGGCCCGCAAGCTGCTGTACGGCGTGTGCCGCGAGCTCAACGCGCGTGCGCCCGACGCGGCGTTCGTCTTCGCCGCCGAGGTCGGCGGCGAGCGCCTCGACAAGGACCTGAAGGAGTCGCTGCTCCCGGCGCAGCTCGCACGGCTGCCATGAGCGGCTCGCGGTTCGCGTTCCCGCGCGGCTAGCTGCGGTCGCGGACCGTGCGCGGCGCGCTGATCACCGGCGTCTTCCTCGTCGGGATCGACGCGCTCGTCGTCGCGCAGGGGCTGATCGTCACTGGCCTGCTCGGTCCCGAGCTGATCGGCCTGTACGGGATCGTCACCGTGACCGTGATGACCGTGATCGCGCTCAAGCGCGTCGGCATCGACGAGAAGTTCGTCCAGCAGGAGGAGAGCGGCGCGGAGGAGTTCGCGCGGGCGTTCACGCTCGAGCTCGGGCTGAGCGCGCTGTTCACGGTCGCGCTGTGCGCGCTCGCTCCGCTGGTGAGCGCGGCGTACGGCGACGACCGGCTGCTCGGGCTCATGCTGGCGATGGCGTGGCTGCCGCTGGCGATGGCCCTCCAGGCGCCGCTGTGGGTCTTCTTCCGGCGCATGGAGTACGGGCGCCAGCGCGCGCTGCAGGCGATTCAGCCGCTGGTGACGTTCGCGGTGACGGTCCCGTTGGCGGCGGCGGACTTCGGGGTCTACTCGCTCGTCGTCGGGCTCGCCGCCGGGTACGCGGTCGCGGTGGCCGCGGCGCTCGTCGCCTCGCCGTATCCGCTTCGTGTGCGCTGGGACCGCGCCGC
>CADCVT010000228.1 GCA_902806215.1 uncultured Solirubrobacteraceae bacterium
GATGAGGCCGCCGGCGGTCGCGGTCCTCTGCCGTCCCGAGGACGCGTGGGTCGCGGGCGGCGCCGTCGCGCTTGGTAGACGCGGCCCCGGCGTCGTTGCCGCCTGGGGCCCGGACGTGCGGCTTCCGTCGGGTCGAGCGCCCTCCTCGGGCGCGGCGCGGCGGCTCGCGACGCGGCTCTCCGCGCGCGGCCACGAGGCGCACGCGACGGGCCGGCTCGTGCACGTCCTCGTCGAGGACCCGTCGAGCGAGATCGGACGCATCGCCGCAGCGGCCGGTGCGGCTCCGTGCGTCGCCGTCCTGACCGGGCCGCGCGACGACGGCCTCGACCAGCTCCTGCGCACGCCCGACCGCGTCCTGCTGGACGCCGACGACGAGGTCGCCGACCTCGCGTTGACGAGCCTCGCGCAGAGCGACATCCCCGCGCGCCACGTCCGGCTCGGCGCCACGGCCGAGCCCGCACGAACCCTCGCCGCGACGGGCGTCGCCGCGAGCCGAGCACTCCGCGCCCTCGTCGAGGAGGCCCTGCGATGACCGCGCGGTCGCGGCTTCGCTCCCACAGGCCGGCGGCCGAGCGTGGGCAGGCATCGGTGCTGCTGGTGGGGGTGATGCTCGCGGTGGTCGTCGCCGTCGTCGTCCTCGGCGGCGTCGCGCGCGGCGTCGGTGCGCAGGCCGAGCAGCAGCGGGCCGCGGATCTCGCCGCGCTCGCGGGGGCGCGGGCGATGCACGCGGCGTATCCGCGGCTGTTCGAGCCGGCGACGGTCGGCGGGCGGCCGAACGCGCGGCACCTCGCTCCGGCCGCGTACCGCAGACTGGGGGAGGAGGCGGCCGCCGAGACGGCGCGACGCAACGGAGCGGATGCGGCAACCGTCGCGTTTCCCGACCGCGACTCGTTCGCGCCGGTGGGGATCCGCGTCGACACGCGCAGCCGCGAGCGCGTTGCCGGCCGTGAGGAGATCGTCGCCACGGCGCGCGCCGAGGCCGAACTGGCGCCGCCGTCGACGCTCGGCATCGCCGACGGTGCCGGCGACGAGTACCGCGGCCCCCTCGAGACGCGGCAGGGCAAGCCGATGCGGCCCGACGTGGCACGGGCGTTCGACCGGATGGAGCAGGCGGCGCGCAGCGACGGCGTCGGGTTGATCATCACGAGCGCGTTCCGCTCGAACGCCGAGCAGGCCGTCCTCTTCGCGCGGCGTCCCGATCCGAAGTGGGTCGCGCCGCCCGGCCGGTCGCTGCACCGGCTCGGCACCGAGCTCGACCTCGGCCCGCCGGCGGCGTACGGGTGGCTCGCGCGCAACGCACCGCGGTTCGGGTTCAAGCAGCGCTACAGCTGGGAGCCGTGGCACTTCGGGTTCACGCGCAGCGCGGGAACGCGGAGCGTCGGCTTCGGCCCGCCCGACGGTCGCAGCGGCCTGCCGAGCTTCGTGCCGGCGCGGTTCGCGGCGCCGATCAGCCGGGCGGCGCAACGGTGGAACGTCGGCGCGGCGCTGCTCGCCGCGCAGCTCTACGCGGAGTCGAACTTCAACCCGTTCGCGGTCAGCTCCGCCGGAGCGCAGGGCATCGCGCATTTCATGCCGGGTACCGCGCGGGCGCTCGGGCTCGACGATCCGTTCGACGCGGCGCAGGCGATCGACGCGCAGGCGCATCTCATGCGCGACCTGCTGCGCGAGTTCGGCAGCGTCCCGCTGGCGCTCGCGGCGTACAACGCCGGGCCGGGCGCGGTGCAGCGCTGCGGCTGCATCCCGCCGTACCCCGAGACGCGCGGCTACGTCGCGCGGATCCTCGGCCTGCTCGGCGGAGCGGGCGAGGCCGCGTCCGGCGGCGGCCTCGACGTCCGGCTGGTGCGGTGACGTGGCCGCGCCTACCATCCGAGCCATGGCGCTCACCGTCGGCGACCGCGACGTCCGACCGCTCATCGCGGACGAGGTGCTCCGGATGGTCGAGGCTGGGATACTGGCCGACGACGGTCGCGTCGAGCTGCTTCACGGCGCGCTCACGGAGAAGCCGGTGAAGTCCCCGGCGCACGAAGCAGCGAAGTCGCGACTGCTCGCGTGGCTCGGCCCGGCATGGGGACGGCGCGAGTATCTCGTCCGCGTCGAGTCGCCGTTCGTCGTCCGCGACCGTCTGTCACTGCCCGAGCCCGACATCGCGGTCGTCGAGCCGGGCGAGTACCTCACGCGGCATCCCGACCGCGCGCTGCTCGTCGTCGAGGTCGCTCACAGCTCCCTGTCGGTCGACACGAAGCTCAAGTCCGCGCTGTACGCGGCGGCGGGTGTGCCCGAGTACTGGGTCGTGGACATCGCCCAGAAGCGCGTGGAGGTCTTCACCGACCCGAGCGCCGAGCGGTACGCGCACCACGAGACGCTCCGACCGACGGGCTTCGCCCGGCCCGGCTGGGTGCGGGCCGAGCCTCTCGATCTCGCAGGGCTCTTCGCGGGCCTCTGACCCGGTCCGCGCGGGCCGACCCTGATGGCGTCAGGGGGTGTCACCCGGCGGTCGGGGGGTCCCCTGTCCCCCGGACGACGGACAGAACCCGGCGAACCACCGACGAGCGGCAGAGCGCCGCCGAGCAGAGTGCTCGCCATGCTCAAGAAGACCTCACAGCGTCGGCCCGGACCGGCAGTCATCCTCTCGATCATCGCCGTGATCCTCGCGTGCACCGGCACCGCGACGGCCGCGAAGTTCCTCGTCAGCTCCGGTTCGCAGGTCAAGGACGGAGCACTCTCCGGCAAGGACATCAAGGACCGCAGCATCACCGTGA
>CADCVT010000229.1 GCA_902806215.1 uncultured Solirubrobacteraceae bacterium
GCGAGGATCCGCAGCTCGACCTGCGAGTAGTCGGCGCTGATGAGCACGTGGCCCTCGTCGGCCTCGAAGCAGCCGCGGATCTCGCGCCCGAGCGGGGTGCGGATCGGGACGTTCTGCATGTTCGGGTTCGTGCTCGACAACCGGCCGGTCGAGGCGATCGCCTGGTCGAACGTCGTGTGGATCCGGCCCCGCGCGTCGACGAGGCTCGGCAGCACGTCGAGGTAGGTCTTCGTGAGCTGGTTGAGCTCCCGCCAGCGCTCGATCTTGGGGATGATCTCGTGCTCGGTGCGGATCGCCTGGAGCACCCGCGCGTCGGTGGAGAACCCCGTCTTGCCGCGGCGCTTCTTCGACAGGCCGAGCTTCTCGAAGAGGATCTGCCCGAGCTGCTGCGGCGAGCCGATGACGAACTCCTCCTCGGCCAGCGTCCAGATTTCCTGCTCGAGCGTGTGGATCTCGTCCCGGACGCGCTCGCCGACGCCGCGCAGGCGGTCGACGTTGAGCTTGACCCCCGCGACCTCCATGCGGCGCAGGACGGTGACGAGCGGGAGCTCGAGGTTCTCGAGGACCGGCGTCAGGCCCCACTCCTCGATGCGCGCCTTCTGCCAGACGGCGAGCTCGCGGATGAGCACGGCCTCGGCGCCGGTGGGGTCCTCGACCTCGGTGGCCAGGCCGCGATCCTCGACGAGCTCTCTCACCGGAAAGGCTCTGCGTGCCGGCTCGATCAGATATGCCCCGAGCAAGGTGTCGTGCTCGACGTTCTCCGGCACCCGGTTGAGCGCCTTCACGTCGTGCGCGATGACCGGCCGCGCGCCAACGGCGTCGACGAGGGAGTCAGGGCCGTCGCACGTGCCTACGAGGACCTGCCCATCGGTCGCGGCAGCGAACCGCCACTGATCGTCGACGGGGATGAGCTCGCCCTCCGGGGTCTCTGGAGCACGCACCGCAAGGGCCACCGGCTCGCGCGGAGGGAGCTTCTGGACATCACGCAGATCGGCTTCTCTGACCCGCGCCTTGAGGGTCCGGGTAGCGGTTGGAGACGGAGCGACCTCCTCCACCTCATCGGCGAGGGCGTCCTCGAGCCGCCGCAGCGGATCGCGGAGCTCGAAGTCGCGGAAGACCTCGCGCAGCCGCGAGCGGTCGGGCTTGCGGACGAGCTCGTCGGAGAGGTCGAGCGTGACCGGCACCTCGCGCTGCGCGGTCGCGAGCACCTTCGAGATCCGCGCGTTCTCGGCGTGGTTGGTCAGGTTCTCCTTGCGCTTGGCACCGGAGATCTTGTCGATGCTCTGAAGGACGCCCTCGAGGTCGCCGTACTCGTTCAAGAGCTGGGCGGCGGTCTTGTCGCCGATGCCGGGGACGCCGGGGATGTTGTCCGACGTGTCGCCCTTGAGGCCGTAGAAGTCGGGGATGAGCTCGGGCGGGATGCCGTAGCGGTCGATCACGTCCTGGCGGTCGTAGATCTTCGTGTCGGTGATGCCGCGGCTCGTGGCCATGACCTTCACGCCGTCGCCGATGAGCTGGAACGCGTCACGGTCGCCGGTGACGACCGTGACCGGGATCTCCTTCTGCTTGGCCTGCTCGATCAGCGTCGCGATGACGTCGTCGGCCTCGAAGCCCTCGACCGCGTAGTTCGTGTAGCCGAACGCGTCGACGAGCGGCTGCATGTGCGGGTACTGCTCGGCGAGCAGGTCGGGCTTCTTCGGGCGGTGGCCCTTGTACTCGGAGTAGACCTCCTTGCGCCCGCTCGACCCCATGTCCCACACGACGACGGTCGGCTGCTGCCCGTACTCGGTGAGCAGCTTCACGAGCATCGACGCGAACCCGAAGATCGCGTTGGTGTGGCGGCCGTCGGAGGTCGCGATCGACTCGGGCAGCGCGAAGAACGCGCGGTACACGAGCGAGTTGCCGTCGATCAGGAAGAGCTCACGAGCCAAGGCGGCTGCGAAGGCTAGTGACCGTGGCGCCGGACGCCTCTCACGTCGCCGGCGCGGACTCGATGATCACCCGGCACGGGCGCTCGGCGAGGACGGTCTCGACGTCCATCCCGAAGAGGGCTCCCCCGCGCCGCGGGCGCAGCGGCAGGACGACCGCGGCCGCGCGCATCGCCCTCGCCTCGTCGACGATGACGCGCCCGGCCTGGCCGGATCGGACCTTCACGTAGTGGCCCGAGACGCGGCGCCCGCCCATGAGCTTGGCCTCCTCGATCACGGCCTGCGCGGCGAGCTCCTGCTCGGGCAGCTCGGCGTCGATCGGCGAGGACTGCGGGACGGCGATCGTCACCAGCACGTGGATCCCGCGGCGGCGGCGCGCGGCGAGCTTCGACGCCGTGGCCATCACGGACGGCACGAACCCGGCCTCGTCGTAGGCCACGAGGACCGAGTCGTACTCGGCCTCGCGGTCGAGCACCGGCTGCGGCATCGCCACCTTGACCGTGCTCGTCAGGTCGAGCCCCTGGTTGCGCCGGTACGCGACGTACAGCGCCACCCCGACGACGAGCCAGCCGATGCCGACCGCGGCCACGTCGAGGTGCAGAGCGACGGTGACGAGGAACGCGCTGCCCGTGCCCACCAGTCCGAACACCGCCAGCGCCGGCACGCCGCGGACCGTGCCGGGGCCGACGTAGGGTCGCGCGACGTCCGGCCTCACCTTGCGCAGGCGGATGAGCGAGAGGTGCGCGATCGAGAACGACAGCATCGCCCCGAACGCGTAGAGCAGCCCGAGGAAGTCGGCCTGGCCGGACGTGGTGATGAGGCAGGCGATGCCGCCGAACAGCAGGATCCCGATCCACGGCGTCCCGTACTTCGGGTGCAGGCGCCGCAGCCGGTCTGGCAGCTGGCGGTGGACGCCCATCGAGTACACGAGCCGCGAGACGCCGATGATGCCCGCGTTCGTGGCGATGAGCAGGATCGTCGCGGCGAGGATGCCGACGTACAGCTCGGCCGCCCCCTGCATCGCACCGAGGTCGATCGCCTTGACCACGCCGAGGATCGGGTCGCCCGCGAAGCCGCCCTCCTCCTCTGACAGGCCGAGCTTCGTCTCGTACTCCCCCTCGGCGTTCTGCGTGACCGGCAGCGCGCTCAGCGCGACCGCCGGCAGCGTGAAGTAGATGGCGAACACCGCGATCTGCACGCGCTTGATCGCCGCCGGGATCGTCTTTGCCTCGTCCTTGGCCTCCTCGGCCATGTTCGAGATCGTCTCGATGCCGGTGTAGGCGACCATGCCGATCGGGATCGCGATCAGGAAGTCGCTCCACGTCGGCGCGACACCGAGGCTGACGTTGTCGATCAGCGTGTCGGGCGAGAGGACGAGGAAGACGCCGACGCCGACGAGGAGCACCTGCGTGAGGAAGTCGACGACCGCGAGCGCGATGTTCAGTGCGGCCGACTCCTCGGCGCCGAACACGTTGATGAGCGACAACAGCGCGATGACGACGATCGCGAACACGATGTCGCCCGGTGCCGTCTTGAGGAAGTCGAGCGGCTCGAAGACGCCGCCGACGTAGTGCGGCACGAAGAACGCCGAGATCGCGACCGTCACGACGTAGTTGAGCATCTGCGCCCACGCCGCGAAGAAGCTCGCGAGCTCGTTGTACGCGCGGCGCGCGAAGCTCGACGAGCCGCCCGCCTCGGGGTACATCGCGGTCGCCTCGGCGTACGTCGCCGCCGTGGCGAAGAAGATCGCCCCGGTGATCAGGAAGACGATCGGGGTGAGGCCAAGCGCGTACCCGGCGACCAGGCCGAGCGCGTAGTAGATCGACGAGCCGACGTTGCCGTAGGCCGTCGAGAAGAGGGCGTTGACGCCGAGGACGCGCTGCAGGCCGTGGAGGCGACGCTGGGCCACCTTCGGAGCCTGATCGAGCGGGCGTCAAGCGCGCGTGGAGATCGCCCCCGTCGGCATCAAGATCCTGTGTGGAAGCGGTACCCGACGCCCGCGTCGGTGCGGATGTGGCGCGGTTCGCCCTCCGGCTCGATCTTCCGGCGCAGGTTCGCGATGTGGGTGCGCAGCACCTGGGTGGCGTCGCCGTACTGCGGTCCCCAGACCTCGGTGAGCAGCGCCCGGTGGGTCATCAGCCGGCCGCGGTTGCGGATGAGGACCTTGAGGAGGTCGTACTCGATCGGGGTGAGGTGGATCTCGGCGCCGTCGCGTCGGACCGTCCGCGCCGCGAGGTCGACCTCGAGGCCGTCGACCGTGACCGCGGGCTCCTGCTCGCCGCGCTGGTTGGCCCGCCGCATCACCGCCTGCAGCCGCGCGACGAGCTCACGCGGCCCGAACGGCTTCGTCACGTAGTCGTCGGCGCCGGCCTCCAGCGCGGCGACCTGCGCGTCCTCGTCGCCGACGGCGCTGAGGACGATGATCGGCGCAGCCGTCCACGCCCGCAGGCCGCGGCAGACCTCGACGCCGGTGCCGTCGGGCAGCAGCAGGTCGATGATCGCGGCGTCGGGCGGGCGCAGTGCCGCGGCGTCGAGCGCCTCGGCGACCGACGCGGTGGCGTCGGTCTCGAAGCCCGCCTCGCGCAGGACGATCTTCAGCGCGCGGAGGATCTGGGCCTCGTCGTCGCAGATGAGGACGCGCGGGCTCATGCGACGGCGGGAACCGGGTGCGCGGCATCGGCGAGCGGCAGCTCGATCGCGAACACCGTCCCCTGCCCCGGCACGGACTCCGCCCAGACCCGGCCCCCGTTGGCCTCGACGAAGCCCTTGACGATCGCCAGGCCCAGGCCGGATCCCTGGTGACCGCCGTCGGCCTGGAAGAAGGGCTCGAACACCTGCCTGGCGTCCGCGGCGGTCATGCCGGGCCCGCGGTCGATGACGCGGATCGCCATGCGCCCGCCGACGACGCGGGCGCGGACCTTCACCGGCTGGCCGCCGGAGAACCGCTCGGCGTTCTCGAGGAGGTTCGCGAAGACGCGCTCGAGCTGCGCGGCGTCGGCCTGCACGAGCGGGAGGTCGCGCGCGAAGGAGAGCTCGATCGGGGCGGCGTGCCCGTCGCGCTCGGTCACGAGCTCGGCGGCGGTGCGCACGACCTCCTCGATCGAGCACCAGTCGCGCCGCGGCTCGGCCGCGCCGGACTGCAGCTTGGACAGGTCGAGCAGCTTCTCGACGAGCAGCGACAGCCGCGTCGCCTCCTCGACCACCATCGCGCCGAGCTCCTCGCGCTCGGTGTCGTCCAGCGTGGGCGACCGGACGGCGTCGCCCGCGGCGATGATCGCCGTCAGCGGGGTGCGCAGGTCGTGCGAGACCGCGCGCAGGAGCGAGGTCTTGAGGATGTCCGAGCGGCGCAGCGCGGCGGTCTCGACGACCTCGGCCTGGAGCGCGTCGCGGTCGAGGGCCGCCTGCAGGAGCGCCTCGAGCGCGGCGACGACCCGCTCGCGCAGCCACGTGGAGTCGGCACCGGCTCCGATGACGAGCGTTCCCGTCCCGTGCCGGTCGAGGTCGAGCTCGAGGCCTCCCGGCTCAGGCTCGAGCGCGATCCGCAGGCCAGGCAGCCCGAGCGCCCGGCTCATGTGCTCGCTCGCGGCCGGCAGCCCTTCAGCGAGGCTCGCGCCGCCGAGCAGCAGGCGCGCGGTGCCGACCGCCAGGTCGGCCTCCTGCCGGCGGCGCTCGGCCTTCACGCGCTGCGCGCGGCCCAGCCGGAAGGCGACGAGCCCGGCTGCGAGGGCGAGGACCGCGAGGACGACGAGCAGGGCCACGGTCCCACCGTAACCCTCTGCCGCAAGAAGCGGACCGGGTGAACGTTGTGTGAAGGCATGCGACGGATCGCCCTCCTCCTCTGCCTGTTCCTCACCCCGACCGCGAGCGCGTCGGTGCCCGAGAAGGTCGTCGAGGTCGCCGACCGCGACGCGCAGGCCACATGCCGCGTCGCCGGCGGTCCGTGTCAGCCCGGGGCGTCGGAGGCGGCGATCGCCGCGTTCGAGCGCTCCTCGACGCACCGCACGCTCGTCTTCCAGCACCGCCTGGCCGACGACGTCGGGATGGGCAACGCGCCGTGGGCGGCCACGCACAACTCGTTCAACTCGATCGCCGAGATGGGCCCGACGCTCTCGACGGCCGACTCGAACCAGCAGATCACGCAGGTCGACCAGCTCCGCATCGGCATCCGGTCGCTCGAGCTCGACGTGCACAACTTCGCCGGCCGCAACGTCTTCTGCCACGCGCGCGGCGCGAACGAGGGCCACGCCGGCTGCACGACCGAGCGCGACCTCGGCTCGGTGCTCGCGCCGATCGCGGGCTGGGTCGAGGACAACCCGGGCCAGGTCCTCATGCTCTACCTCGAGGACCACATGGGCGACCGCGCGGGCTACGACGCCGCCGCGAAGACCGTCAAGGACGTCTTCGGCGACGCGCTCCACGCGCCGCGCCCGGCGACCGCCGACGGGTGCCAGGTGCTGCCGACCGCGATGCGACGCGCGGATGTGCTCGCCGCCGGCGCGCAGGTGTTCGTCGTCAGCGACTGCGGAGCGGGCGGCGACTGGGGCGACGTCGCCTTCGACTGGGGCCCGATGCACGACGAGGCGCAGCCCGACGAGTTCGTCGCCGCGACGTGCGGCCCGTTCGCGCAGGCGCGCCTCAGCCGCTTCTACGAGGACTCCACCGGCCTGTCGTACGGGATCGAGGCGGCGGGCGGCGGCGAGCCCGCGCGCATGACGCCCGAGATCACCGCCGCGATGGTCCGATGCGGCATCGATCACATCGGCTTCGACCAGCTCGTCCCCGGCGACGGCCGGCTCCCGGCGCTCGTGTGGAGCTGGGCCGACGGCGAGCCCGGCGACGGGGCCTGCGCCGTCCAGCGGACCGACGGCCGCTGGCAGACCGGCTCCTGCGAGGCCAAGCGCCGCGCCGCCTGCCGCTCGACCGACGGGACGTGGACCCTCACGAGCAAGCGCGTGACGTCCGCGAAGGCCGCAGCGACCTGCGCGCGGGACGGCGGAGCCTTCGCGGCCCCGCGGACCGGCCGGGAGAACGAGCAGCTGCGCACGGTCGCCGGCGAGCGGCCGGTCCTGCTCGGCCTGCAGCGGACCGGCACCACCTGGCGTCCGGCCGACCGCCGCTAGCCGCGAACGTACGTCAAGCCGGGCCCTGGCCCGGGTACGCGTACGTTCGCGCCCCTCGTAGGATGCTCGCCCCCATGGCTGTTCCCACCTCCGCCCAGTACTCCCTCACGATCCGCGTCGAGATCGAGCGCCGCGCCGGCGCCCTCGGTGAGGTCATCAGCGCGATCGGCCGCGCGGGCGGGATGATCGGCGCCGTCGACCTCATCCGCGTCGAGGACGCCCGGACGCTCCGCGACCTCACCGTCGACGCCGCCGACCAGGACCACTGGGGCGAGATCCTCGACGCCATCGGCGGGACCGGCTGCGCGCGCGTCGTCGAGACGACCGACCGCACGTTCCTCATGCACCTGGGCGGCAAGATCGAGCAGCACAACCGCCACCCGCTGAAGACCCGCGACGACCTCTCGATGGCGTACACGCCCGGGGTCGCGCGAGTGTGCATGGCGATCCACGAGGACCGCGACAAGGCGTTCCAGTTCACGATCAAGCGCAACACCGTCGCCGTCGTCAGCGATGGCACCGCGGTGCTCGGCCTCGGCGACATCGGCCCCGAGGCCGCGATGCCCGTGATGGAGGGCAAGGCGATGCTGTTCAAGGAGTTCGCCGGCGTCGACGCGTTCCCGATCTGCCTCGACACCAAGGACCCCGACGAGATCGTCGAGACGGTCAAGCGGATGGCCCCGACGTTCGGCGGCATCAACCTCGAGGACATCAGCGCCCCGCGCTGCTTCGAGATCGAGGACCGGCTGAAGGCCGAGCTCGACATCCCCGTCTTCCACGACGACCAGCACGGCACCGCGATCGTCGTCCTCGCCGCGCTGCTCAACGCGCTGAAGATCACCGGCAAGTCGATCAGCGACCTGCATGTCC
>CADCVT010000230.1 GCA_902806215.1 uncultured Solirubrobacteraceae bacterium
CCCTCGCCGGTGAACACGGCGACACGCCCGCGGACGTCGACGAGCGCCGTCTGCCGGTACGACCGCGCCTCGTCCCCCTCGAGCACCTGGTCGAGCGCCGCCGGCGGCGACGCGCCGTCGGCCATGAGCTCGTCGGCGGCGCCTGCGTCGGAGTACGCGGCGTTGAGCGTGACGAGCCGGCGCATCTCGGTGAGCGGGTCGGGGTGGTCCTCGACGCGCAGGTCGACGGACCGGCGCCACGGCTCGCCGCTCCCGGGGACGACGAGCAACGCAGCGGACTGCATGCCGCGCACGTCGCCGCCCGCCGCCTGCGCGGCCTCCATCGCCATGACGAGACGCTCGGCGAGCGGACGCCCCGGGTCGGCTGCGGCGAACGCCTCGGCCATCGCGGGCCAGACCGCGTCGGAAGCCATGATGTTCGCCTGCACCGACCAGCCGTCACCGGCCACGTGCCCGGCCGACAGCATGCAGCCCTCGCCGCTGTGGACGGCGACGCCGAGCTCGTTGGTGGCCGGATCGCGAGCGACGAGGGAGTAGGTCACGTCGGCGAGAATAGGTCGCATGGACGAGGTCGAGGTGCTCGAACGGGTCAGGGCCGTGCCGCCCGGGCGCGTCGCCGCGTACTCGGACATCACGCCGCACGCGCCACGGCTGGCCGGCAGCGTGCTCTCGGATTCGCTCGAGGCCGACCTGCCCTGGCACCGCATCGTCCGCGCCGACGGATCGCTGGCCAAGGGGAACCGGCAGAAGGAGCTGTTGATCGCCGAGGGGGTGCGGTTCGTCGGCGAGCGGGTGGACATGGCACGCTTCCGCATCGAATGTGGCTCCAGCGAGACCTGACGCTCCGGCCGCGCCCGCGCGGCTTCCACCTGATCACCCGCGAGATCGAGGACGAGGTGCCCGAGCTGCGCTCGCTCGGCGTCGGCCTCGCGCACCTGTTCATCCGGCACACCAGCGCGGCGCTGACGCTCAACGAGAACGCGTCGCCCGACGTGCGGCGCGACTTCGCGTCGTGGTTCGACCGCGCCGTGCCCGAAGACGCCCCGTACTGGACCCACACCGACGAGGGCCCGGACGACATGCCGGCGCACATCAAGGCGTCGCTGCTCGGGCCGTCCCTGCAGCTGCCGGTCCGCGACGGGCGCCTGGCACTCGGCACCTGGCAGGGCGTCTACCTGTGCGAGCTGCGCGACCACGGCGGCGCGCGCTCGCTCACGGTCACGCTGCACGGCGAGTGACGGTCTACGGCGAGCTCGTCGGCCGGCACGGGCTGGCCGAGTCGCACCGGCTGCTGCTGTCCGCCGTCGCGGACGGATCGCGCGTGCTCGACGTGGGCTGCGCGGACGGATACCTGGGCGAGGTGCTCGTCGCGCGCGGGTGCGAGGTGGTCGGCGTCGAGGTCGACCCGCAAGCCGCGAAGCGCGCGGAGTCTCGTCTGTCGTCGCTGATCGTCGGCAGCGTGTCGAACGCCTCGACGAGGAAGGAGATCGACGGGCGGTTCGACGTCGTCGTCTTCGGCGACGTCCTCGAGCACCTCGCTGATCCGCTGACCGTGCTGCGCTGGGCGGCCGGGATCGGCGACCGGGTCGTCGTCTCGCTCCCGAACATCGCGCACTGGACCGCACGGCGGCAGATCCTCAGGGGCCGGTTCCCGCAGGAGGACCACGGCCTCTTCGACCGCACCCACCTGCGCTTCTTCACCCGTGCGACCGCACGGGAGCTCGTCCACGCCGCGCGTCTCGACGTCGTCGCCGAGCAGTTCGCCGGTGCGCCGCTCCCCCTTCAGAGTCGGCTGCCGGCGCTCGAGGGCCTGCAACCGCGAGCGCTCAGAACGGCCCCGGAGCTCTTCGCCCTCCAGATCGTGCTGACCTGCGCACCGACCGCGGCTCGCTGACCGCGGCCGGCGGGACCGTCGGCCTCCGTCAGGTCCCGGTCCAGACGGGCTCGCGCTTCTCCGCGAACGCGACCGAGCCCTCGCGCGCGTCGTTCGAGATGAACACCGGGCCGGTGATCTTGGCCTGCTCGTCCCAGAACTCCGCGTCGGTCCAGCCGCGCTGCTTCTCGAGCACCTCCTTCGTCGCCATGAGCGCGAGCGGCGCGTTCTTGGAGATCGCGCCCGCGAGCTCGATCGCCGCGTCGACCGCGCCGCCGGGCTCGGCGAGGCGGTTGACCAGGCCGAGCTCGTACCCGCGCTCGGCGGTGATCGGGTCGCCGGTCAGGGCGAGCTCCATCGCGATGCCGTAGGGGACGCGCTGCGGCAGCCGCAGGAGCGCGCCGCCCGCGGCGACGAGCGACCGCTTGACCTCCGGGATGCCGAGCTTCGCGCCCTTCGCGACGACGAGGACGTCGCACGCGAGCGCGATCTCCAGGCCGCCGGCGACGGCGAAGCCCTCGACCGCCGCGATGAGCGGCTTGCGCGACGAGCGCTGGACGATCCCGGCGAACCCGCGGCCGTCCACCCACGCGCTCTCCCCCGCGACGAACGCCTTGAGGTCCATTCCCGCGCAGAAGCCCTTGCCGGCGCCGGTGAGCACCCCGACCCGGAGCTCGGCGTCGGCGTCGAGCTCGTCGAGCGCGGCGGCGACGCCCTCGGCCAGCGCGCGGTTGACGGAGTTGCGCGCGTCGGGCCGGTTCAGCGTGATGAGCAGCACGCCGCCGCGGCGCTCGGTGAGGACGGGACTCTCGGTGTCTGTGGCCATGAGCCGGACGCTATTCGAGCGCCCGGCTCCGCTGCGCTGCGACCGGCTAGCCGTTGCTCGGCAGCCGCTTGCGCGGCACGCACGTGCGGTAGCGCCGGACCTGGCGCAGCTTCTTGCCGTTCTTCGTCCGCGCCTGGATCGTGATCGTGAACTGGCCCTTCGGCAGGCCGAGCAGGTCCACGCGCGAGCGCCGCAGGGCCTTGCCCTTGAGCGTCCGGCGCTTCTTGCCGTTGACGTAGATCGTCGCGCTGGTCAGGCGGTCGCCCTTGGGCGCGCGCAGGCGGATCCGGAAGCGCCGGCGGCTGAAGCACGGCGGGAGCGGGCCGCTGCGGGTCGAGCCGCTGGCGTTCGAGCCTGCCGCCGCCGACCCCACGCCGCCGCCGACGGTGACGGTGTTCGTCGTGTTGACGCCCGGCAGGCCGAGGTTCGCCTCGCGCCCGGAGCAGTCGCCGCCGCCGCGCAGCGCGGGCCCGGAGATCTGCCGCGTGAACAGCGGCAGCGAGATCGGCCGCTGTCCACCGGTGACCGGGTCGAGCGAGTGCGTGTCGCCGGTGGAGATCATCACGCAGCCCTGCTCGTTGATGGCGTTCGCGAAGAAGTCGCCGAGCCGGCGGTCCTCGCCGGTGGCCACGCACGTCGTGCCGCTCTGGCAGATGTTCGAGTTCTGGCTGATCGGGCGGCCGATCGGGTCCGTCGTGACGAACTTCGGGCTTGCCGTGTCGGCACCCGTGACCGTGGCGGTCTTGATCGAGATGTCGGCGTTCTCGCACGCGAGGTCGACGACCTTGTTCGTCTCGTACCAGGCGACGTTGATCTTGCCCTCGTCGCCCGCGGCGAGCCATGGCCAGAACACGCGCTTGCCCGTCGGCCGCGCGACGGTGACCGGCGGCTTCCAGGTCCTGCCGAAGTCGGGCGAGTAGACGTAGCTGATCGAGTTCGCGACCGGCGTCGGGTCCCCGTCGCATCCGCCCTCCGTGCCCTTGGCGCGCGGGTCGTCGTCGTACGTCAGGTAGAGGCCACCCGCGTCGTCCTGGATGATCGCGGCCCAGTGAGCGTAGATGTTCACGGTCGCGGCCCTGTGGAACTTGAACGCCGCGTCACCGCGCTTCCACGTCGCCACGCCGAGGCCGTTGCTGCCCTGGTTGGCCGGCACGACGAGTGAGTCGCGCTTGCGGTCGTAGTACATCTTGCCGTTGCCGGCCCAGTCGCCGCCGGCGTCGGTGCCGAACGCGGGGATGCCCTGCGTCGAGCACGTCTGCCCGCCGTCCTTGGAGACGAAGACGCGCTGGGAGATGACGTCCTCTAGCGTGTTGGTCGCGAAGAAGACCTCGTCCTTCTTGGCCCCGACGACCCACGGCCGGTCGCCCGGCCGGCACTGTGGGTTGCCGCGGTCCCAGGTCACGCCGCCGTCGTTCGACGAGAAGAGCGCCTGCGAGGCGAGGTTGATGCCGGTGTTGTAGATGCGCCCGCCGTCGTCCTGGGACAGGTCGGGGTCGCTGAAGCCGGAGTTCTGGGCCGGGTTCTGGGTGAAGCCGGTGCCCGCGAAGTTCGAGCGCTGCCAGCTCAGGCCGTTGTCATTCGAGGTCCAGACGTTGACCTGGTTGCGGTAGCCGCCGGCGAACGTGAACGTCGTCTGCGCGGCGAGGCCCGGCCGGTAGATGTGCGTCGTCCCCTCGTGGCTCGAGTACACGAGCGTGTGGTGCACCGGATCCGCGTAGACGAGCGGCTCCCCTCCGGCGAGCTGCTGGTCGACGTAGGTCGGGACCGTGAAGTCCAGGGGCTCGGCGGAGGCCGACGAGGCGGGGATGGCGCCGGCGGCGACGACCGCCGCGAGCGCGAGAAGGGCACGACGCGTCATCCACGGGACGCTACTCCGCCTTCCGGGGCGACGCGCCGCATGGTAAGACGTTCTGCATGAAGCCGATCGCCGAAGGTCTGTGGCAGATCCCGCTCGCGCCGAAGGAGTCCGTGAACGCCTACGTCCTGGGCGACGTCGTCGTCGACGCGGGCTACAAGGCCTCGGGCAAGAAGCTCGTCAAGGCGCTCGAGGGGCGGGCGATCAGCGCGCACACGCTGACGCACGCGCACCCCGACCACGTCGGCGGGTCCAAGCGGGTCGTCGACGCGCCCGGCGTGCCGTTCTGGGCTCCCGCCGGCGATGCCGCCGCGATCGAGGCCGGGCGCTCGGTCGTCGGTCAGTCGCGGATCCGGCCGCTCGTCGCGGCAACCAACAGGTTCGACCCGGTGCCGATCGCGCGGACGCTGAGCGAGGGCGACGACGTCGCGGGGTTCCGGGTCGTCGACGTGCCGGGGCACTCGCCGGGCCACATCGCGTTCTGGCGTGAGTCCGACCGCGTGCTCGTGCTCGGCGACGTCTTCTTCAACATGCTGCTGCCGCGGCTGAAGCCCGGCCTGCGCGATCCGCTGACCTTCGTCACGCCGGACATCGCGCAGAACCACGCGTCGCAGCGCAAGCTCGCCGACCTCGAGCCGGCGATCGCGTGCTTCGGGCACGGGCCCGTGCTGCACGACGCGGCGCCGAAGCTCCGCGCGTACGTCAACGCCCGGAGTTAGGAGCTACCAGCTGAAGTCGGAGCTGCAGCCGCCGGAGTGTCCGCCGGCGGTGATCGTGCACGATCGGATCGGCCGGTTGCCGACGATCTTCACGAGCCGGAACACGTTGCCCGACCGCGACATGGACTCGATGAGGTAGTCGCGAGGCCCGTCGGAGCTCACGCGCGTCTCACCCGGACCGGAGCCGATCGGCATGTGCGTCTCGCCCATCTTCGGGTCGCCGGTCTCGCACTCGCCGTAGTCCTCGGTCTCCACGAAGCAGCTCTCGACGTGGGCCATCATCGACCCGGCGTTGAACTTGGCCTCGGAGTCCTGGCTCTTCTTGCGCTGGTTGTCGAGCATCGGCAGCGCGATCGCAGCGAGGATCCCGATGATCAACATCACGATCAGGATCTCGAACAGCGTGAAACCACGCTCGCTGCGGAGCCGCTCAGTCAGCATTGATCAGGTAGTCGGTACGCGCCAGGACGACCTGAGCGGTCCGTCCAGACGCTGGACGGATGGTTGATCGGCGTTGTCGGCCGTTACGCCGCGAACAGCGTGAGCGCGGGCTCGCGCTCGCCGCGGAGCACCGCCAGGTCGACCTCGACGCACGTGATGCCGCGCGCCTCGGCCAGCACGCGCGCCTGCGGCTTGAACACCTGCGCCGCGAGCACGCCGCGGCAGTGCTCCATCGCCGGGTCGAGCCTGATCCGCTCGAGGTAGCGGTTGAGCTGCTCGACCGCGTCGATCGTCGCGACGCGCTTGATCTCGACGGCGATCCAGCCGTCCTCGTCGTCGCGGCACATGAGGTCGACGGGCCCGATGTCGGTCGGCCACTCGCGCCGCACGAGCCGGAACCCCTCGCCGCACCAGCCGGGCTGCTCGGCGAGCAGCTCCTGCAGGTCGCGTTCCACGCCGTCCTTGACCAGGCCGGCGACGTCACCCATCTCGTGACTCACGTCCGAGAGCACTTCGTGAAGTCGGATGTCCAGAGCATCGTCGCCCTTGACCTTTCGGACCACGATGCGGCCCTCCTCCTCCTCGATCGCCGTGGGCGGAGTCATCCAGTTGAGCGGCTTGTAGCCGCCGACGTCGGCGTGCACCATCACGGACCCGTCCGCCTTGACCATGATCAGGCGAAGGGCCTCGGGAAGATGGGCGCTGAGGCGCCCCGAGTAGTCCACGGTGCAGCGGGCGACGATCAACCGCATAGGTTCGGCACCGTACCGTCACGGCCGGATGCACGCCAATGACCGCCTCGCCGCCGACGTCCTTCCGACGACGGGCGGTCTAGCCTTCGGAACATGAGCAGGCTCGGTCCCCTCGCGCTCCTCGTCAGCCTGCTCGCGGCGTTGATGGCGTTCTCGATCTGGTTCGCGATCGTCGGCGTCCCGCTCGGGGCTCTGGCCGTCGTGATGGGCCTCGTCGCGCTACGCGATGCACGCCGGCGTCAGGAGCGGTCGCCGTCGGCGATGGCGGCGGTGGTGCTCGGGACGATGTCCGTCCTGGCGTTCCCCTTCCTGCTCGTTCGCGTGCAACGAGTCGTTGTCCTGCGTCTAACCTGCAGGGGTGGCCGGTCCCGTCCCACGGCCTCCTGCGCGTCGGCCCGAAGAGCGCCTCTTCCGCCCGCGCAACCCGCCGGAGCCGGCCATCACGAAACCGGTCCTCCCCGCCGCTCCGCCGCGCTCGCGGCGCGACACGCTGCTCGGGATCGGGCTCGCGGTGCTTGCCGCCGCCTCGGTGCTCGCGGTGCTCTCGAGCGTGCTCAGCCTGATCGCGGTGATCGAGGACGAGGACCGGCCGGGCGGCTACACGCTCGCCCGCGGCCTGTGGACGGCCGACGCGATCCTCGCCGTCGCCCTCTGGATCGTGGCGGCGCGCGCGTTCCTCGGCCCGGTCGCCGCGCGCACCGCGCGACTGCTGACCGCCGCGGTGCTGGCCGTGGCCGCCGGAGCCTTCTCGCTCGGCGCCTCGGCGGCGTCGTCGGCCGCCGGCATCGCCGACGACATCCCGGGCACGGGCGTCGCCGCCGACGTCATGGGTCTGATCAACAGCGCGTTCTACGTCGCGGCGACGATCCTGCTCGCCCGCGCGTTCGCCTCCGACACGGCGGACGAGCGCGACGACCGTGGCGCGAGGGCGGCAGTCGTCTTCGCCGTCGGCTGGATGTTCGCGATCGGCCAGATCGTCCTCCTGGCCATCCTGTACCGCGACCTCGGCGCGACCGACGGCTTCATCAGGGGCCTGTGGTTCGTGGCGGCCGGAGCGGCCGTCCTGCTCGCTGCGCCGACCTTCGCGGCGATCGCCCTCCGCGCCCGCCGCTCACTGCGCGACGCGCTCCTCTCGGTCGCCGCCGGCGTCTTCGCGTTCGCGACCGGCCTGAGCACGATCGGCGCGTTCCTCCTGGCGGGCTCGATCCGCGAGAACGGCCTGCAGGGCGCCGAGGTGACGTCCGCATGGCTCGACGCGTTCGTCGAGGTCGGCACCGCGGGCGCGGCGGTGTGCGTGGCCGCCGGCTTGGCGGCGTCGTCTCGGCGCTCGCCGGCTTCGGACTGATGCGGGAAGACTCCAACGAAACGGACAAGCTCGATCGGGATCTGCTCCGGGGCGCCGACGTCCCGCGCGACGCGGCGACGATCGGCTACCTCGTTTGCGGGAACCGGCCGGCGGACTTCGACGTCGAGGCCCGGATGGCCGACCTCGGGCGGCGTGGCTTCGCGGCGCTGGACCCTGCGACGGGGTGGTGGTCGATCACCGACGCCGGGCGGGAAGCGCTGCGCGCTCCCGGGTGGGAGCTTACGGTCGAGGACGTGTTCGAGATCGCGGACCGCGGCCAGTTCGTCGTGTGCGAGGTTCGGCATGGATCGGCCGAGATCGGCGACTGGTTCGTCGTCGCCCGCGCCGGCCGCGTGGGGCGTCTCCTGGCGGTGGAGCTCGTGACCTTCAGGGAGCCTCGCGAGGGCACCGTGACCGTCCGCACCGATCTCGTGCTGCAGGCGGGCGACGTGCTGACTTCCTGCGAGCCGCCGCCGGCGGCGAGCGCGCGGTCGCGGCGGATCGCGAGGCCGATGCCGAGGACGGTGGAGCCGACGCGGTCGGTGATCTCGTCGTACTGGGCCGTGTACTCGTGGAAGTCGAAGCGCGTGTCCTGCCTGTGCTCGGCCCACGCCCGGCGGACCCCCGGGGACGCCTGGTCGACGATGTCGTGCAGGGCGATGACGTTCGCGTGCTCGCGGATCGTGTCGACGTCGTTGCGCACCGCGTCGTAGGCGTGGTTGCCGTCGACGAGCACGAGGTCGAACGGGCCTC
>CADCVT010000231.1 GCA_902806215.1 uncultured Solirubrobacteraceae bacterium
CGTCGGGCGAGCCGATGCCCTCGATCGTGGTGACGCTCGCGCCGTCGGCCTGGACGGCGAGCACCGTGCAGGACTTCACGGCCTGGCCGTCGAGGTGGACGGTGCAGGCTCCGCAGTTCGACGTGTCGCACCCGACGTGCGTGCCGGTGAGGCCGAGCTCGTCGCGCAACGCGTGCACGAGCAACATCCGTGGTTCGACGTCCACCTCCTGCTGCTCGCCGTTGACGCTCAGCCGTACAGGGACCTTCTGACCCATGCCTCTCCTCTCCCGGGGACCGGTCCGGCGGACCCTACGCCCGGTGACCGCCGCCCACAAGGGCGTGAGTGCGTCATACGCTGATCAGCTCGTCATGCGGATCTTCAGCGGCATCCAGCCGACCGGGCGCAAGCACCTCGGCAACTACATCGGCGCGATCACGCAGTACGTCGCGGGGCAGGATCGCGGGGACCCGGCGATCTACTGCATCGTCGACCTCCACGCGATCAGCGTTCCCTACGACCCGGCCGAGCTGCGCGAGCGCGTCCTCGACACGACGGCGATCCTCGTCGCCGCCGGCCTGGATCCCGACCGCTGCGTGCTCTTCCGCCAGTCCGACGTGCCCGAGCACAGCGAGCTGCAGTGGCTGCTGTCGAGCGTGACCGAGCTCGGGCGCCTGAACCGCATGCACCAGTTCCGCGACAAGTCGGTCGCGCAGCGCGAGCTCGTCTCCGCGGCGCTGCTCATGTACCCGGTGCTCCAGGCCGCCGACGTGCTCGCGTACCGTGCGCACGAGGTGCCGGTGGGGGAGGACCAGCGCGAGCACCTCGAGCTCATGCGCGACGTCGCGGTGCGCTTCAACGCGCGGTTCGGCGAGGAGGTCCTCGTCGTGCCCGAGCACCGGATCCCCGAGGTCGGCGCGCGCGTGCGCGACCTCCAGGAGCCCGACCGCAAGATGTCGACGACCGGCGGCTCGGTCCAGGGAACCGTCCTGGTTCTCGACGAGCCGAAGACGATCGAGAAGAAGTTCAAGCGCGCGGTGACCGACTCGGAGGACCCACCGACGATCCGGCGCGGGCCCGACAAGGCCGGCATCACGAACCTCATCGAGATCCTCGCGACGGTCCGCGGGGTGACCCCCGACGCGATCGAGCAGGACTTCGCCGACGCGCGCTACGGCGACTTCAAGGTCGCGGTTGGGACCGAGGTCGCCGAGTGGCTCGCGCCGGTGCGCGAGCGCTACGACGAGCTGCGCGGCGACGAGGCGGCGCTCGAGGCGATGCTCGCGGCCGGCGCCGAGAAGGCCCGCGCGATGGCCGCGCCGACGGTCGCCGACGTGCGCCGCGTCATGGGCTTCGGCGGCTCCTAGACAGGAAGTTCCTGCAGCTGGCGGATACCCGTTCTGGGCGACCGGGGGCCTCGCTAGCCTCCGGCCCCACATGAGCGTCGCCGATCTCGAGCTCGACCTGGAGGTGTTCTCCGGGCCCTTCGACCTGCTGCTGACCCTCGTCCTGCGCGAGGAGGTCGACCTCCTCGAGGTCGAGCTGGCCGACGTCGTGCTCGCGTACCTGGACTTCCTCGAGGCGCGCGGGGAGCTCGATCTCGAGGTCGCGACCGAGTTCCTGGTCCTGATCGCCGCGCTGCTCGAGCTGAAGTCGCGGCTCATGCTGCCGCGCGAGGACGACGAGCTGCTCGACGTCGAGCCGATCGAGGCCGCCGAGGAGCTGCTCGCCCGGATGCTCGAGGCCAAGCGCTACCGCTCGGCCGCCGGGCACCTTCGCGGGCTGCTGGAGGGCGAGGAGGGCGTCCGCTACCGCGTCGCGCCGCCGCCGGCCTGGCTGCGCAAGGCGACGGAGACGACGGACCTCGGCGCGGGCGTCTACAAGCCGGCGCGCCTCGGCGCCGCGCTCGGCTCGTTGCTGCGCCACCCGCCACGCGTCGACATCACCCACATGGGCCAGGTCCGCGTCTCCGTGCGCGAGCGCCTGGACCACCTGCGCTCACTGCTGCGCCGGGGTCGCTTCGACTTCGACGACGCGGTCAAGGACGCCGACCGCGTCACCGTGTGCATCACGCTCTTCGCGCTGCTCGAGATGTACAAGGCCGGCGAGGCGACCTGGACGCAGGAGACGCCGCTCGGGACGATCGACGTCGAGCCCGTCGCGAAGTCGCAGACCGCAGAGGTGGTCGCATCTTGAACGACGACGATCAGCGCGCCGAGGCCGGGCCCGAGTTCTCGCCGCCGGCTCGGCGTGCTGCCAACGCCGCGGCCCGCGAGGGCGCGCTCACGATCACCGTCGAGGCGCTGCTCTTCCTGTCGCCCGAGCCGGTTTCGCTAGACGACCTCGCCGAGGCCTGCGAGGTCGGGCCCGAGGACATCGACTGGGCGATCGCCGAGCTGCGCGAGGGCTCGGAGGGGCGCGGCATAGCCCCGAAGCAGGTCGCCGGCGGGTGGACGCTCGCGACGGACCCGATCGCCGAGCCCGCCGCGCGCAAGCTGCTGGCCAAGCCGCGCACGCCGCCGCTGAGCCCGGCCCAGGCCGAGACCCTCGCGATCGTCTCCTACCTCCAGCCGGTCTCGCGGCCGGAGATCGCCCGGATCCGCGGCGTCGCCTCCGACAGCGCGACGGCGACGCTGCTCGAGCGCGCGCTCATCGAGGAGCACGGCCGCTCGCAGTTCGGGGCCGTCCTCTACCGCACGACACCGCTGTTCCTCAAGCTGTTCGGCCTCGACTCGCTCGACGACCTGCCCGACACCTCGCAGTGGGACCCCACGCCGGAAGAGCAGGGCGAACTGCGCGACCGGCTTCTGCGCGCCGGCGAGGCCCGTGCGGGCCTCGCCGCGGTCACCAGCGAGCCCGGCGACGAGCAGCCCACGCCCGAGCCGCCGCTCATGCCCGAGCCGGCCGGCGACCCGGCATCGGTGTAGTTCCCGACAACGTTGGCTGGATGAATGGCCGCGGCGGCCTCAGGGACCGCTCGTCGGAGTCGAGAACCAATCGCTACGGGCGTCGGCACCGGGGCGAGCTGATCCAGATCGGCAGACGCACCTCAACCGCGCCGGGACAGACGCAGACGCCACGCCACCGCCGAGCTCGTCCGCTCGAGCCAACTGACGAAGGTCTGGCCGCTGCGAGGGTTCAGAGCCAGGTGCGCATCTCGAACCTCGCCGCTCGCCCGCGTGACGTCCTCCACAGGTGCAAAGCGTCCTTGTGGTGCGCGGAGCGCGAACTGGATGGTCGATCCCCCGTCCGGACGCGCAGCCGACCAAGCGACGCCGACCTCTCCACGAACGCCAGCCGCGATCGACTCGAGACGAGCGTGGCGTGCGAGCTCGACGGCGTTGCCGAATCGCTCGCGACGGGCCACCGCGGCCCGCACGGAAGAGGCCGCACCACGGCGCCCTTGGAACGCGGCGACGACATGTCCCAGCGCGGAGACGCTGACCAACGGAGGGATGCTCGCGTCGCGACCGGCCACGCTGAGCGACTGGCGCGACGCGACCGAGCGAGATCCGGGCCGGCGGATCGCAGCGTACGTCCGTGACGAGCCGCGGGGCCCGTCCCAGACCACAGCCATCGTGCCGTCCGCGCCGACCGACGCCGAAGGTGAGACGCTCTCGGCGACGCAGCCGAGCGCTCGCGTCGGGTCTGGTCGTGTCAGCGCAGAGACGACCGTTGCGTAGAGGCGGACGCACGCCTCGCGGCGTCCCGCCGCCCGCGTGAAGACGACGAGCGCCTCGCCACGAGCACTCACCTCGACGTCGACCGATGCCAATCCGGGGGCCTCCGCGACGGTCTGGACGCGAGTCGTCCGCGACCCGGGCCGCCGCAGGACGAGCCGCACACGGCTGCGTCGGCCGGCGCCGTTCAGTGCGCTGCCTTCAACCCACGCCGCGGCGATGGACCCGGATCCGGCAGCGGCGATGTCGTCGAACGTGACGTAGGCGCTGGGCGTCGAGAAGCGGGCGACCGACTCGGTCCGGGACACCGGAGCGGCCACGGACCCGATCGATCTCCGAAGGTGAACGCGCCGCAGCCCAGCTTGGGTTTGAGGCAGGGGCCGCTCATGCAGCAGGGTCACGCCATCGGCACCAAAGACGACGGGGTCGCTCGTGATTCGCGCCGGGAGTTCCCCGCGCGCGGTCGGGACGCCGTCATCAGCAAGCCCGACGAACTGGGTGACGCCCCCGTTGGCGAGCGAGGTCAGCAGCGCTTGTCCCGACCTCGTGAAGGCGAATGACAGGTTCTCGATGGGC
>CADCVT010000232.1 GCA_902806215.1 uncultured Solirubrobacteraceae bacterium
ACGCGCGAAGGCGCTCAAGGACGCCGGCATCCAGCGCGTCCACCACAACGTCGAGACCGCCGAGAGCTACTACCCCGAGGTCTCCTCGACCGTCCGCTACGAGGGCCGGCTGCGCACGATCGACTCGGTGCGCGAGGCGGGCCTGGAAACCTGCGTCGGCGGCATCCTGAACCTCGGCGAGAGCGAGGAGCAGCGCGTCGAGATGGCGTTCGAGCTCGCGTCGATCGACCCGACGTCGGTGCCGATCAACCTGCTCAACCCGCGCCCCGGGACGAAGTTCGGCGACCGCGACCACATGGACCCGTGGGACGCGGTGAAGTGGATCGCGATCTTCCGGCTCATCCTGCCCGAGGCGCTCTTCCGCCTGTGCGGCGGGCGCGTGGAGAACCTCGGCGACCTCCAGCCGCTCGCCGTCAAGGCCGGCCTGAACGGCGTGATGATGGGGAACTTCCTCACGACGCTCGGCTCGACGCCCGAGCACGATCGCGGCCTGTTCGAGGACCTCGGGCTCAACGTCGCCCGCCACGAGGACAACGGCGCGAACCCGCGGCCGGACAACCGCTCGGGCTGGCTCGACGGCGAGACGCCCGACGTGGTCGAGGCGTTCCTCGACACGCGCGAGCAGGCCGAGGCGGCGGGCATCGAGATCCAGATGTGGGACCCGGCGACCCAGCTGCGGTACCAGAAGAAGAAGGCGGTCCCGGAGCGCCCCGACGGCGCGCCGAACCGGTGGCCGGACGAGAAGCCCGAGGAGCCCGTCCAGCTCTCCGGCATGCCGTTCGGGCACTGACGATGGACCTCCAGGAGCGGCTCGACGAGATCGCCTCTCTCGGCCTGTCGCGGCGGATGCGGCTGGTCACCGGGCCGCAGGGCCCCCGGGTCGTGCTCGACGGCAGGCCCGTCCTGCTGCTCTGCTCGAACAACTACCTCGGGCTCGCCGATCACCCGCGCGTGCGCGAGGCGGCCGCCGAGGCGTCGATGCGCTGGGGCGTCGGCGCGGGCGCGTCCCGGCTCGTCTCAGGCACGATGACCGTGCACCGGCGCCTCGAGGAGTCGCTGGCGGCGTTCAAGGGCACCGAGAGCGCACTGCTGTTCGGGTCGGGCTACCTGGCGAACCTCGGCGTCGTGGCCGCGCTCGCCGGCGAGGGCGACGTCGTCTTCAGCGACGAGCTCAACCACGCGTCGATCATCGACGGCTGCCGGCTGGCCCGCGCCCGCACCGCGGTGTACCGCCACAACGACGTCGAGCACCTGACGTGGCTGATCGAGCAGACCGGCGCGCGCAGCGGCGTCGTCGTCACCGACGGCGTCTTCTCGATGGACGGCGACGTGGCGCCGCTCGCCGAGCTACTGGACGTCGCGCACGCCAACGGGCTGCGGATGGTCGTCGACGAGGCGCACGGGACCGGCTGCGTCGGCCCGGGCGGCCGCGGCGCGGTCGCCGACACGGGCCTCGAGGGCGACGTCGACGTGGTCGTCGGCACGCTCGGCAAGGCGCTCGGCTCGTACGGCGCCTTCGCGGCCTGCAACGCGAAGACGGCCGAGTACCTGACGAACACCGCCCGCTCGCTCATCTTCTCCACGGCCCTCCCGCCGCCCGTCGTGGCCGGCGCGGTCGCCGCGCTCGAGCTGCTGATCGAGCAGCCGCGGCGCGTCGAGAAGCTGCAGGCCAACGCGGGCGCGCTGCGCGACGAGCTGGCCCGCGAGGGCTTCGACGTCGCCGGCTCGACGACGCAGATCGTGCCGCTGATCGTCGGCGACGCGACGACGGCGATGGCGATCTGCGAGGCCGCGATCGAGGGCGGCGTCTTCGCGCAGGCGATCCGGCCGCCGACGGTCCCCGAGGGCACGTCGCGCCTGCGGCTCGCGGTCATGGCGTCGCACACGAAGGCCGAGCTGCGCGACGCGGCCCGGACGATCGGCCGAGCGGCGATGACCGCAGGCTTCCGCCCGGCCACGGCAGCACCGATGGCCGCGGCCCAGCAGGCGACCGACGAGTGGCCGGCGATCCGCGCCGCGTAACCGGGCTCTTCGTCACCGGTACCGACACGGGGGTCGGGAAGTCGGTCGTGTCGGCGTGCCTCGTCGCGGCGCTCCGCGCCCGCGGGGAGCGGGTCGCGGCGGTCAAGCCGGTGCTGACGGGGCTCGACGAGCCTCCCGCGCCCGGCGAGTGGCCGATGGACCACGAGCTGCTTGCGGGCGCCGCGGGGACCTCGCCGGACGCCGTCACCGCGTTCACGTTCGGTCCCGCGGTCTCGCCGCACCTCGCGGCGGAGCTCGCCGGCACGCCGCTCGACGCCGCCGCCGTGATCGAGGAGACGCGCTCGCGCGCCGCCACCGGCGACGTCGCGATCGTCGAGGGCGTCGGCGGCCTGCTCGTCCCGATCGCGCCCGGTCTGAGCGTGCGCGACCTCGCCGTGGCGCTCGGGCTGCCCCTCGTGGTCGTCGCCCGCCCGGGCCTCGGCACCATCAACCACACGCTGCTGACGCTCGAGTCCGCACGCGCCGCCGGCCTGGACGTCCGTGCGGTGGTCCTCAACCCGTGGCCGGACGAGCCGACCGTGATGGAACGCTCGAACCGCGAGACGATCGAGCGCCTGGGCGAGGTCGAGGTCCAGACGCTGGGCGAGACGTCGCAGGACCGCCTGGCGCCGTCCGGAAGCCCGCTCGTGGACGCCATCTACCCGTAGGAGCGGGCCGAAAGGCCTGTTGACGCATGCGGCCTTTCCGTCCTCTGGGGCGCCCTGCCGCTTCAGATGGGGTACCTGGGTGCCGACTCCCGGGGCGTGCACGGGCTGGAAAGCGCCGTCGTCGACCTGCTGACGAACGGAACGATGATCGTGGTCATCGGTCCTGACGGACGCGTGCGCGCGGTCAACCCGCCCGCCTGCGCCATGCTCGGCCGCGGCGAGGCCGAGCTGCTCGGCTCGGACTGGTTCGAGGTCGCTGTCCCGCCCGGCGAGCGCGGCGAGGCGCGCGACACCTTCCAGCGCCTCGTGCGCCGCGAGGACGACCCCGAGTCGCGCTTCCAGGCGCGCGTGGTCACCGCGTCGGGCGAGGAGCGCGTCATCGCGTGGCGCAGCGCTCTGCTGCTCGACGACGAGGGAGGTGTGGACGGAGTCGTCCGCACCGGCGACGACGTCACCACCTACCACCTGGCCGAGCAGCGCGCCGAGTTCCTCCAGCACCACGACCCGCTCACCGGCCTGCCGAACCGCCGGCTGCTCGAGGAGCACCTCGCACTCGCGGTCGCCCGCGCCCGCCGCAACGAGACGTCGATCGCCGTCCTCTACCTCGACCTCGACGGCTTCGCGCTGGTCAACGACTCGCTCGGCCACGCCGCCGGCGACGAGGCCCTGCGGATGACCGCGCAGCGCCTACGCGATGTCACGCGCGCCAACGACGTCATCGCCCGCCCGGGCGGCGACCGCTTCGTCTTCATGCTGAGCGACCTCGAGGACGGTCCGCTCGACGCCGCAACCGTCGTCGGGCGCCTGATCCGGGAGGCGCTCGCGCGGCCGTACCGCGTCGCCGGCGCCGAGTTCCACCTCAGCGCGAGCATCGGCGTGAGCGTCTACCCCGAGCACGCCGACAACGCCGACGACCTCCTGCGCCGCGCCGAGATGGCGATGCAGCAGGCGCGTCGCAGCGGCAGCGGACCCGCCTTCTACGAGCCCGACGCGGTCGACTCGCGCACCCGGCTGTCGATGACGTCGCGGTTGCGCCGGGCGCTCGACCGCGACGAGTTCGAGCTGCACTTCCAGCCCGTGTTCGCCACCGGCGACCAGACGATGCTCGGCGCCGAGGCGCTGATCCGCTGGAACGACCCCGAGCAGGGGTTCCTGCTCCCCGCGCACTTCATCCCGACCGCCGAGGAGTCCGGCGTCATCGAGGGCATCGGCGCGTGGGTCCTCGACGCGCTGTGCAAGCAGGCCCGCGAGTGGTCGGCCTACGGCCCGCTCCCGCGCCTGTCGTTCAACCTGTCACCGCGCGAGATGCTGCGGTCGGGCCTCGTGCCCGACATCATCGAGCGCGTCGTCTCCTACGGCCTCGAGCCGTCCAGCTTCTGCGTCGAGATCACCGAGTCGAGCGCGATGTGCGAGCCTGAGCGGACGAGCGCGATGCTCCGCGACCTCAACGAGGCCGGATTCGTGCTCGCGATCGACGACTTCGGCACCGGCCACTCCTCGCTGACGCGCCTGCGCGACCTGCCCGTCCAGATCCTCAAGGTCGACCGCTCGTTCCTGGCCGGCGTCCCGACGGACCCGCAGGCCGGCGCGATCGTCGCCGCGATCCTCGGCCTCGGCCGCGCGCTCGGCATGACGACGATCGCCGAGGGCATCGAGACGCCCGAGCAGCTCGCGTTCCTCGTCGAGCACCGCTGCGACATGGCTCAGGGCTTCCTCCTCGGCCGCCCCGCCCCGGCCGCGGACCTCACCGAGGTCCTGCGCCGGGGCGCGCAGGCCGCCTAGTGTCCTGAGTCGGAAGTTCGTGTGCAGCTGGCGGATGCCCGCGAACTTCTGACTCAGGGCACTAACGCTCGCCCTCGGCGGCAACCTCGACGATCGAGGCGTCGATCAGCCACTCGACCGGCGCCTTGTCGTCGGTGTAGACGCGGCCGCCCTTCAGGTACGGCGCGAGACGGTTGGCCGCCTCCAGCGCGCGCGGCCGGATGTCCTGGTGCAGGGACGGGATCTGCTCGCGCAGCTTCTCCGCCGAGGCCTCGCCGTCGGTCGCGATGAGCAGCGTGTTCGTGTCCTCTGCGGGATCGCGCAGGACCGTGTCGTACACGTCGGCCATCGTCGCTCCGAGGACCTCCTCCAGGTCGGTCGACCCCTCGGGGTGGCCGGCGTTGACGAGCACGACGCCGCCGGGGGTCAGGCGCTCCTTGGTGAGCTCGAAGAACTCCGTGGTCGCCAGGTAGAACGGGATGTACGGCTGGCGGTAGGCGTCGACGAGGATCGCGTCGTACTTCTGCTTCGTCCGGCGCAGGTACGGCCGCGCGTCGTCGGTGAACGTCTTCAGGCGCGGGTTCTCCATGGAGAAGTACTCGCGGCCGATCTCGGTCAGCTCGCCGTCGATCTCCACGCCGTCGACGTACGTGTCGGGGAAGTACTTGCCGTACGCCCGCGCGGTGGTTCCGGCGGCGTTGCCGAGGATCGCGATCCGCCCGGGCGGCTTGCCGAGCGCGGCGATCGGCGCGACGAGGTACTCGTCCCAGATGTTGTCGGTCAGGAACGAATCGGCGCGCTTGATCGAGTGCACCGCCTGGCCCTCGTTGAGCTCGAGGTAGCGGTCGCCGCTCGACTCGTCCTCGACGACGCGCGCGTACTGGTACTCGGTGTCGGCCTCGTGGATGACACGGTCGCCGTCCTCGGTCGCCTTGACCGTGCCGACCGGCAGCGCGATGAGCAGGAGGAGCAGGGCAGGGATCGCGATGAGCGCGCGCCGGCGCAGCCCGAGGACGGCGACGAGCGCGAGCGCGAGCGCCATGACGAGGAACGTCCGGCGCGTCCCGAGCAGCGGGATCAGCAGCAGCGCGCTCAGGAACGTGCCGAGCAGCGAGCCGATCGTCGAGATCGCGTAGAGCCGACCGGCGATCTGGCCCGCCTGGTCGACGGTCTCGACCGCGAGGCGGATCGCGTACGGCGCGACCATGCCGAGCACGAGGACCGGCACGGCGATCAGCGCCAGGACGGCGAGGAGTGACCCGGCGAACGCACCGGCGCTCACCGTGTCGAGCGCGTCGACCGCGACCTCGAGGAACGGGTCGGCGACGAACGGCACGATCGCCAGCAAGATGGCGCCGAGGAGCACGATCTTCAGCAGGCCGCTGAGCGTCGGATCGCGGTCGGCGACCCGGCCGCCGTACCAGTAGCCGATGCTCAGCGCGACGAGGACGATGCCGATCGTGTTGGCCCACACGATCGTCGACGCGCCGAAGTACGGGGCCAGGAGCCGGGCGGCAGCGATCTCGGACCCGAGGGTGCTGATGCCGACGACGAACACGACGAGGCCAAGCGGGGGAGCGAAGCGAGGGCGATCCATCTGCGCAGGAACGTAGCGTCCATGCCATGCCGTCAGATCACACCGAACGCCTACGCGCCCTCGACCGCGACGTCCTCTGGCACCCGTTCACCCAGCAGCAGGGGTGGCAGGAGGAGGACGCGCCCATCATCGAGCGCGCGCACGGAGTCACCGTGGTCGACACCGACGGCAACGAGTACCTCGACGGCACGTCGGCGCTGTGGTGCAACGTCCACGGGCACGCGCACCCGGCCATCGACGCCGCCGTCCACGCGCAGCTCGAGAAGGTCGCCCACACGACGATGCTCGGGCTCTCGCACCCCGCGGCGATCGAGCTCGGCGCCCGGCTGGTGGAGCTCGCGCCCGGTCCGCTGAGCCGCGTCTTCTACTCCGACAACGGCTCGACGTCGGTCGAGGTCGCGCTGAAGATGGCGTACCAGTGGTGGGCGCAGCGCGGCGAGTGGTGGCGCTCGGAGTACGTCTGCCTGCGCAACTCCTACCACGGCGACACGCTCGGCTCGGTGTCGGTCGGCGGCATCGACCTCTTCCACGGCCAGTACCGGCCGCTGCTGTTCGACTCGCACCAGGTCGAGGCGGGCGACCTCGCCGCGATGGAGGCGATGCTCAGCGCCAACGCCGACAAGGTCGCCGCGGTGATCGTCGAGCCGCTCGTGCAGGGCGCCGCCGGCATCCTCGTGCACCCCGAGGGCTACCTGCGCGCGGTGCGCGAGCTGTGCGACCGCCACGGCGTGTTCCTCATCTGCGACGAGGTCGCCACCGGCTTCGGCCGCACCGGCACGATGTTCGCGTGCGAGCAGGAGGGCGTCGCGCCGGACTTCCTGTGCCTGGCCAAGGGGCTGACCGGCGGGTACCTGCCGCTGGCGGCGACGCTCACGACCGAGCGCGTCTTCGAGGGGTTCCTCGGGGCGTTCGAGGAGCTGCGGACGTTCTTCCACGGCCACACGTACACGGGCAACCCGCTCGCGTGCGCGGCGGCGATCGCCACGCTCGACGTCTTCGAGGACGAGGGGACACTCGAGCGGCTCGGGCCGAAGATCGCGCTGCTCGAGCAGCTGCTGGCCGAGCGGGTCGCGACCCTGTCCGGCGTCAGCGAGATCCGCCAGCGCGGCTTCATGGTCGGCATCGAGCTCGTCGAGCATCCGCTCGAGGCCCGCACCGGGCACCAGGTCACGCTGGCGGCGCGGCGGCGGGGCGCGATCGTGCGGCCGCTCGGCGACACCGTCGTGCTCATGCCGCCGCTGTCGATCAGCGAGGCCGAGCTGACCCGGCTGGTCGAGATCACCGCGGCTTCGATCGCGGAGGTGACCTCGGGAACGAACGAGGCCCCGCCGGAGCGGGGCCTCGCCACTGCAACGTCGTAGAGCCGGCTCGGACTAGCGCAGGCTCAGAGCCGAGCGGGTGCTGCGCGACTTGCGGCTGCTGGGGCTCGACGGGTTCGTGTCGTTGACCTTGTAGTTGCCGCGGGCGACGACGGGGATCTGACGCTCACCGTCGGCCGGGTCCTCCTCGATGCCGCAGTACGAGTCCTCGAACGGGGGCGTGTACTGGCCGGGGACCTTCTGGTCGGGCTCGTTCGTCTCGGTCTCGGCGCCGTACCAGACGAAGGCCTGGTCGCCGCCGCGGCCCTGCTCGCCCTCGGCGCTGCCGTCGACGATGTAGAGCTCGAACGGCGTGCCCTCGCCCTCCTGGTTGCTCTGCGTGCCCGAGATGTACGCCTTGTCGCCGACGACGATCAGGCACTCGACCACGCCGTGGAACTTGACGGCGTCGCCGCTGCGGCGGTTGACCTGGAGCTGGCCGTCGGCCAGGCCGGAGTTGTCGGTGGCGCCGCGCTCACGCTGCGCGGTGAACGCGATGGTGTCGAGAGCACCGGTGGTGGGCGGCTCGTTCGGGTCGAGGAGGACCTGGCCGCCGCCACGGGCGGAGTCGCGCGGCGTCTCGGCGCCGACGGTCGGTGCGACGACGGTGGCGCCCACGGCGGCAAGGAGCGCCATCTTCGAGAAGGACTTCATGCTGAAACTACCCCCAGTGTCTGTTCGGACGGAATCCGAGGGGTTCAGGCTCCCTGCCGCTCTCCCCTCGCAACAGCAGACGCACTGGTCCCTCGATCATTGCGCCCCGAAACTGGGGATGGTCCTTTTTTCGTACTACCGCCCGAACAGGCCGCTGGGACGGCGGCGGCCACCCCGCAGCCGGCGCGCGCCGGCCGCGGCGGTGAGCAGCGTGGCGGCCGCGGTCGCGCCGGCCCGCAGCATCTTCTGCGACGACTCGGGATCGTCGATCGCCTGGTAGCGGCTGCCGTCCGAGCGCAGCTCGATGAAGCCGAGCGGCTGGGCGTCGACGTAGCCGCCGCCCCCTCCGCCTTCGCCGTCCTTCGCCTCGCCCTCGTCACGGCCGAAGCCGAAGCCGCCGTAGACCCGGACCCGCGAGACCGGGATCACGGCGGTGGCGCCGACCTGGACGGGCTCGCCGAAGCAGATCCTCGCCCCGGTCGCCCGGTCGATGAGACGCTCGAGCGCCCCGCGCTTCGGGCCCTTGGCCATCGCCTACTCGTAGGGCACGAAGTCGCGCTTGCGCGCGCCGCACACAGGACAGAACCAGCTGTTCGGGATGTCCTCGAACGTGGTGTTCGGCGGGATGCCGCCGTCGGGGTCTCCGTCCGCGGGGTCGTAGATGAAGCCGCAGGACTCACAGATCCATTTCTGCATGTGACGTGACACCCTAGAGCGAGATGCCCGAAGTCGACGCCCCGGGTCCCGGCGAGGAGCTCAACACCGGCGAGGTGACCAAGCCGCGGCTCGCCGCGACGGTCCTCCTGCTGCGCGGCGGGGCCGAGACGCTCGAGGTCCTGCTCATCAAGCGCAACCCCGCGTCGCGCTTCATGGGCGGCGCGTGGGTGTTCCCCGGCGGCGCTGTCGACACGGCCGAGGGCGAGGGCGACGCGGCCAATCGTGCAGCGGCGCTGCGCGAGCTCGAGGAGGAGGCCGCGGTCACGCTGGCCTCCCCCGCCGACCTCGTCCCGTGGAGCCGGTGGATCACGCCGGCCGAGGTGAAGATCCGCTTCGACACCTGGTTCTTCCTAGCCCCGATGCCCGACGGCCACGACGAGCCGCGGATCGACGAGCACGAGGCGGTCGACATGGGCTGGTTCACGCCGCAGGGCGCGCTCGACGCGTACGCCCGCGAGGAGATCGTGCTCGTGTTCCCGACGATCAAGACGCTCGAGCAGCTCGCCCCGTTCGACTCCGCACAGGCCGCGCTCGACTACGCCCGCGGCCGGACCGTCGAGCCGATCACGCCGAAGGTCGTCACCGACGGCGACACGGCGCGCGTGCTCCTCCCGGGCGAGCCCGGTTACGAGTAGCTTCCCGCCGCGATGCCCCAGCCCCGTGGAGTGAAGCCCGCCGGCAGCGGAGCCGGTCTGACCGTCGCCGTCACCGGCCCGACCGGCGAGATCGGCAAGCCGTTCATCGACGCGCTCGAGCGCACGCGCGACGTCAAGAAGGTCATCGGGATGGCCCGCCGGCCGTTCGACCCGAAGTCGCGCGGATGGCGCAAGGTCGAGTACCGCCAGGGCGACGTGCTCGACCGCTCGACCGTCGACGACCTCGTCGAGGACGCCGACGTCGTCGTCCACCTCGCCTTCATCGTGCTCGGCGCGAGCGACGCGACGCGCGACATCAACGTCGAGGGCTCACGCAACGTGTTCGAGGCCGCGGTCGCCGCGGGCGCGAAGCGGCTCGTCTACACGTCGTCGGTCGCGGCGTACGGCTTCCACGACGAGAACCCGCGGCCGCTGACCGAGGACGTCCCGACGCGCGGGTCCGAGGCGCACCCGTACAGCGCGCAGAAGGCCGAGCTCGAGCGCGTCCTCGACGACGCCGTCTCCGGCGCGAAGCTCGACACGTACGTCTTCCGCCCCTGCATCGTCGCGGGGCCCGAGGCGACGATGCTCGTCGACGCGATCCCGTACGTGAAGATCAACCAGGCGCTGCCCGCCGCCGCGCGCCGGCTGCTCGACGTCATGCCGATCCTGCGGCCGATCATCCCGGACCCCGGCGTGCCCTTCCAGCTCGTGCACCACGACGACGTGGCGAGCGCGCTGAAGGCCGCCGTCCTCGGCAAGGGCGAGCCCGGCGTCTACAACCTCGCCGGCGAGGGCGAGATGACGATGTCCGACCTCGCCGACGCGCTCGGCTGGTACTCGATCCCGGTGCCCGACCTCGCGGTCGACGCCACCGCCGAGGTCGTCTCGCGGATCCCGTTCCTGCCGGCCGAGGCGACATGGGTCAACGCCGCGCGAACCCCGGTGCTCATGTCGACGGAGAGGGCGCGCAAGGAGCTCGGCTGGAAGCCGAAGCACGCGGTCCGCGAGACGCTGACGCAGACCGTCGCGGGAGCGCGCGAGGAGCTCGAGCCCGCTTAGACCGTCGTGACGGGGACGCCGAAGCGGGTCTCCGCCTCGACGAGCTTGTCGGACTCGAAGTCGTCCTCGTCGCCGCGGAAGACGATGATGCGGTCGGCCGGGAAGGTCGCGAGCGCGTCCTGGAGCGCGAGCAGCGGCTCGCTCTCGCCGGTCGTCGACCGCACGCTCGCGGCCTCGCCCTTGAGCGACGCCGCGGTCTCGGCGGCCGCGCCCTCGGCCTTCTCGATGGCCCCGTCGGCGTCGGACATCCAGAACCGCAGGCCGGACTGCTGCATCGCGGGCGAGACGACGAGCACCTCGGCGCCCTCCAGGTCCTCGCCCGGCAGGGCGCTGCGGACGGCGGCGGCGTCGACGGCGTGCGGAGCGAGAACGAGGAGCTTCATGGCATGCCGCCTACCCACGGCAGGGTTTTGGACTGCTCGGTTCCGAACTCTGGTAGCGTCCGCCTCGTGGCCCGGCCCAAGGCGTTCGACCCCGATCTCGCGATCGAGCAGGCCATGCGGCTCTTCTGGACCCGGGGCTACGAGGCCACATCGATCCAGGACCTCACCGACGGGCTCGGCATCGGCCGGGCGTCGCTGTACGGGACGTTCGGCTCGAAGGACGCGCTCTACGACTGCGCGCTCGAGCGCTACCAGGAGCTCGAGGGCCGGCGCGCGCTGAGTTGCCTCGACGGGGATGGTCCTGCTCGCGTCCGCATCCGGGCGCTGTTCGAGACGCTCGCCCGAGAAGGCCTGGAGGACCCAGAGAACCGCGGGTGCTTCGTCCTCAACGCCGCGCTCGAGCGCCAGGACGACCCGGCGACCTCGAAGCGCGTGCAGGCCGGCCTCGATGGGTTCGTCACGAAGTTCGAGGAGCTCCTCGAGGAGGAGGGGATCGCGGACGCGCCGCGGCTCGCGCGCTTCCTCGTCACCTCGCTGCAGGGCATCCGCGTCATGGCGAAGGCGACCCGCGACGAGCGGATCGTGCAGGACTCGATCGACGTCGCCCTCACGTTTCTCGACTGACACGCGTTTTTTTGCCGTCGTTCTGAACCGATCAGTCCAATACCCGAAGGAGCAGTCATGGACCTGCAGCTGACAGACAAGGTCGTCGTCGTCACCGGAGCCTCGAAGGGCATCGGCCTGGCGGTCACCGAGAGGTTCCTCGACGAGGGTGCGCGCGTCGTCGCCGCGTCGCGCGGGACGTCGCCCGAGCTCGACTCGCTCGCGAGCGACCAGCCCGTTCACGTCATCGCCGACCTCTCCGAGCCCGACGCGCCCGCCGAGGTGCTCGACCGCGCCGTCGAGGCGTTCGGCGGGGTGGACGTGCTCGTCAACAACGTCGGGACGGCGCGGCCGCACGCCGGCTTCCTCGGCACCTCCGACGAGGACTGGCAGTCGATCTTCGACCTCAACCTCTTCGGCATCGTCCGCGCGACGAAGGCGGCGCTGCCGTTGCTCCTCGAGCGGGGCGGCAACGTGATCAACGTCTCCTCCATCAACGCGCGGATGCCGTTCCCGCCGGTGGTCGACTACTCGGCGTCCAAGGCGGCGCTGACGAACCTCACGAAGGCGCTGTCGGAGGAGTTCGCGCCGCAGGGCGTGCGCGTCAACACGGTCTCCCCCGGGCCGGTGCTCACCCCGCT
>CADCVT010000233.1 GCA_902806215.1 uncultured Solirubrobacteraceae bacterium
AGATGATGGCGCTGACGACGGGTCGGTTCGCCGAGGCCGAGGAGGTCGCCTCGCTCGTCGCGCTGCTGGCCTCCCCGCTGTCGGCGTCGACGACCGGAGCCGAGTTCGTCCTCGACTCCGGCGCCGTGAAGACGACCTAGTTGGCGGAGGCGTTCTGCAGCAGCAGGGCGATGCCCTGGCCGCCGCCGATGCAGAGGGTCACGAGCCCGAGCTCGTGGCCCTCGCGCTCCATCTCCGACAGGCACTTCGCGGTGATGAGCGCACCGGTGGCGGCGATCGGGTGGCCGAGGGCGACGGCGCCGCCGTTCGGGTTGACGCGAGCCGGGTCGAGCTCGAGGTCGCGGATGACGGCGAGCGCCTGCGCGGCGAACGCCTCGTTGAGCTCGATGACGCCGACGTCGTCGAGCGAGCGGCCGGCCTTCTCCATCGCCGTGCGGACGGCGGGGACCGGGCCGATGCCCATGACCTCGGGGTCGCAGCCGCTGATGCCCCACGACAGGATCCGGGCGCGCACCGGGGCGCCGAGCTCCGACGCGCGCTCCTCGGTCATGAGGACGATGGCGGCGCCGGCGTCGTTCATGCCGGACGCGTTGCCGGCGGTGACGGTGCCGCCCTCCTTCTTGAAGATCGGCTTGAGCTTGCCCATCCCCTCGGTGCTCGCGTCGGGGCGGTAGTGCTCGTCCTTGACGAAGTCGACGGTGTCGCGCTTGACCTTCACCGGCACGGGGACGATCTCGCCTTCGAACTTGCCGTCCTCCCACGCCTGCGCGGCGCGGCGGTGCGACTCGACGGCGAACGCGTCCTGATCCTCACGCGAGATCGACATGCGCTCGGCGAGGTTCTCGGCCGTGACGCCCATGAGGATGTCGTGGAACGGGTCGCGCAGCGAGCCCTGGACCGGGTCGAGCATCGTCGCCGGGCCCATCTTCGTGCCCCATCGCGCGTCGGGCATCCAGTACGGCCCGCGGCTCATCGACTCGGCGCCGCCGGCCAGCGCGACCTGCGCGTCGCCGGTCGCGATCGACTGCGCGGCGGAGACGATCGCCTGCACGCCGGTCCCGCAGAGGCGGTTGACCGTGTAGGCCGGCGTCTCCTTCGGGATCCCGCTCTCGATCCCCACGACGCGGGCCATGTACGGGTCGCGCGTGTCGGTGTGGATGACGTTGCCGAAGACCACGTGGTCGACGTTCGAGGGCTCGATCTGCGCTCGCGCGATCGCGGCCTTCGCGGCGATCGTGCCGAGCTGCGTCGGGGGGACGCCCTTGAGCGACTTGCCGTAGGAGCCGACCGCGGTGCGGGCAGCGGAGCTGATGACGATGTTCGGGCTCATGAAGCGGCCGAGTCTACGACCGCACGATCCGTCGCCCGCTTGCATCGCGCGCGCGACATCGCGAGGGGTGGCAACCGCTTGCAGCGATGGCGTACGGTGCGGGACATGGCCACAGCTGCTGTTCGGACCCTTCAGAACTTCGTGGACGGCGAGTACGTCGACGCGACCGGCGACGAGACGTTCGCCGTCGTCAACCCGGCGAGCGGCGAGCAGCTCGCCGAGGAGCCCGTCTCCTCCAGCGGCGACGTCGACCGCGCCGTCGCGGCCGCCAAGCGCGCCTTCGAGTCGTTCGAGAACACCACGCCGGGCGATCGCGCGGGGCTGCTGCTCGCGCTCGCCGACATGATCGACGAGCACGGCGAGGAGCTCGCCACGCTCGAGACCGACAACGCCGGCAAGCCGATCGAGATGATGAAGGCCGACGAGGTCCCGGCGATGTCGGACTGCCTGCGGTTCTTCGCGGGCGCGGCGCGGACGATGCAGGGCCCGACGGCGGGCGAGTACCTCGAGGGCTACACGTCGTTCATCCGCCGCGAGCCGATCGGCGTCGTCGGCCAGATCACGCCGTGGAACTACCCGCTGATGATGGCGATCTGGAAGATCGGCCCGGCGCTCGCGGGCGGCAACACGATCGTCATGAAGCCGGCCGAGACGACGCCGCTGTCGACGCTGCGGTTCGCCGAGCTCGCGTCGGAGATCCTCCCGAAGGGCGTGCTCAACGTCGTCGTCGGGACCGGCTCGACCGGCGAGGCGCTGGTCCGCCACCCGGACGTCGGGATGGCCGCGCTGACCGGCTCGGTCGAGTCGGGCAAGAAGGTCGCCGCCGCCGCGGCGGACACGCTCAAGCGCGTGCACCTCGAGCTCGGCGGCAAGGCGCCGGTCGTCATCTTCGACGACGCGGACATGGAGGCCGTCGCGGAGACGATCGCGGGCACCGGCTTCTACAACGCCGGCCAGGACTGCACCGCCGCGACGCGCGTCCTCGCGTCGCAGAAGGTGTACGACAACGTGGTCAGCGGGCTGGCCGACCAGGCCAAGGCCCTGACGATGGGCGACACGCGCGACGCGTCGACGACGCTCGGGCCGCTCAACAGCGCGCGTCAGCGCGAGCGCGTCGAGGGCTTCCTCGAGCGCAAGGAGTCACACGTCGAGATCGTCACCGGCGGGCGCGAGCCCGACCTGCCGGGCTTCTTCCTCGAGCCGACCGTCGTCGCCGGCCTCCAGCAGAACGACGAGATGATCCAGCGCGAGATCTTCGGCCCCGTCATCACCGTCCAACCGTTCAGCGACGAGGCCGAGGCGATCGCCTGGGCCAACGACACCCCGTACGGCCTCGCGTCCTCGGTGTGGACCCGCGACGTCGGCCGGGCGCTGCGCGTCGCGAAGGCGATCAAGTTCGGCTGCGTGTGGATCAACGACCACATCGTGCTGGCCAACGAGATGCCGCACGGCGGCTTCAAGCAGTCGGGGTACGGCAAGGACCTCTCGATGTACGCGCTGGAGGACTACACCGAGGTCAAGCACGTCATGGCGTCGCTCGGCTAGCTCGCTCTTCGAGGCGCTCGCAGACGGCGAACGCCTCGCCGAGGGTGGTGCCGACGCCGACGACGCCGTGGTGCGCGAGCAGGACGGCGTCGTGGTCTTTCAGCGCCTCGACCGCGTTCCCCGCGAGGTCGTCGGTGCCCGTCGGCGCAAAGGCAGCGACGAGGGCATGGTCCAGAGGCCGGTTGCGCTCCGTCCAGGCGGTCGCGGCCGATGAGTGCGTGTGGACGATCGCGTTGACGTCTGGCCGGGCGCGGTAGATCGCGGCGTGGACGCGCCACTCGCTCGAGGGCTCGAGCCGTCCGTCGAGCACCTCCCCGTGAAGCGCCATCTCGATCAGGTCCTCGTCCGTCACCGAGTCGTACGGCACGCCGGAGGGCGTCACGACGAACCCCGAGGTGCTCCGCGCGCTGACGTTGCCTTGCGTTCCGGCGACCAGGCCGCGCTCGACCATGAGCAGCCCGCAGCGCACGACCTCAGAACGCATACGGCGGCCTCACGACGCCCTGCTCGGTGATGATCGCCGTGACGAGCTCGTGCGGCGTGACGTCGAAGGCCCAGTTGCGGGCGCGCGGCGCGTCGAGCTCCGTCGCCGAGCGCTCCTCGATCGGGATGTCGTCGCCGGTGCGCGCGGTCGGGTCGATCGTCGAAGTCGGCGCGGCGACGTAGAACGGCACCCCGTGCCGGTGGGCGAGCACGGCGAGCGTGTACGTCCCGATCTTGTTGGCGACGTCGCCGTTGGCGGCGATGCGGTCGGCGCCGACGACCGCCGCGTCGACGAGGTCGCTGGCCATGAGGTGCCCGGAGCTCGAGTCGGTCACGACCTCGTGCGCGATCCCGTCCTGGGCGAGCTCGTACGCGGTCAGCCGCGCGCCCTGCAGCAGCGGGCGCGTCTCGGGGACCCACACGTGGTCGACGTCCCCGGCCCGGATGACGCCGAGCGCGGTGCCGACGCCCATGCAGGCGAGCGACCCGGCGTTGCAGTGGGTGATGACGCGGCCGTTCACGAGCTCGCCGCCGTGCCGGCCGATGAGCTCGGTCGCGGCGACCTCGCGCTCCTCGAGCGCCCGTGCGGTCTCGAGCGCGCGCTCCGGGCCCGCCGCGCGCACGCGCTCGAGCGCGTGGTGCAGGTTGACCGCCGTCGGCCGGGTGCGCGCGAGCCGCTCGATCGCCGCGTCGAGGTCGTCGGCTCCGAGCGCGGCGCCATAGGCGGCCGCGACGCCGATCGCGGGAGCGCCGCGCACGGCGAGCGTCTCGATCGCCACGGCCACCTCCTCGACCGCCGTGCAGCGCAGCCAGGTCTCCTCGGCCGGGAGCGCCCGCTGGTCGAGCAGGTGCAGCACGCCGTCGTCGAAGTACAGGGGCCGCATGGCCCGTGAGCCTACGTCCGCGCGGTTGCGGCCGCCGCGGCCGGCTCGGGCTGCGGCCCGACGATCGCGTAGAGCGCGATCACCACGCCCAGCACCGCCAGGACGAAGATCGCCAGCCGGAACCACCAGGCGGCCGACCGCAGCAGCCCGACCTTCGCGCGACCGATCTCGTGGGCGACGGCCGACGCGCGCAGCAGCTCGGCGGCGCGGTAGGTGAGCACGGCGCACTTGTCCTTGCTCACGCGGTCGGTGATCCGATCGGGACCGGGATCCTCGAAGTCGTAGATCCTCGAGGTGGCCGCAACGGCGCGCATGGCGCAGCCGACCAGGCACGCGATGAACAGCAGCAGGAGGATCGCGACCACGGCGCGCCACGTCTGCCCGTTGATCTTGGAGGGGTCGAGCAGCAGTCCTCCGGATGCGGTCGCGACGGAGGCGGCGATCGCGACCGTTCCCTGCAGCGTCGTCGCCCGCCGCTCGGCGCTCTCGATCCGGTCGTGCGGCTCCTGGAAGGTGGCCTCCGCCTCGTCGAGCAGCGCCTTCGCGACCGCCTCGTCGGTGGTTGCGAGGCTCGCGGCGAGCTCCGCCAGCGACTTCGTCGCGAACCCCTTCGGCGTGTCGGCAGGCACGCGCACGTACGCCCTCAGCGCGTCGCGGCTCCGTTCCTTCATGCAGCGTCTCACCATCCGGTAGAAGCCGTTGCGCGACGTCAGGTCCGGCGAGGTCGTGATCGGCAGGACGTCGTCGATGGTGCTCATGTGCCTCCCAGCAGCTCGTCGGCAAGTCGGGCACGGAGCGGCAGCTCCGTGCGCTGCTCGACCCAGGCCCACTGGCCGTTCGGATTGAGCTCGAAGAACGTGAAACCGCCGTCGGGTCGTCGCGCGAGGTCGATCGCGGCGTACCGGAGCCCGTAGCTGTGCGTGAGATCGACGCAGCGGCGCGCGATGTCCGCCGGCAGGTCCTCGACGGTGTGGCGAAGGTCGGCGGTCGGCGGGACGCGCCAGTCGACGCGAGCCTCCGGCTCGGCCTGGCTGTCGATGCTGCACGACCAGGACGCGTCGCCGATCACCGTGACCCGCACGTCGTAGCGCTTGGGGACGAGCGTCTGGATCAGGCACGGCTCCGGCCCGATTGCCGCGAGCTCGCCGCCGGACACCCGCGAGGTCCGAAACGCGCCGAGGCCGCCGTCGTGTGGCACGGCTCCCTCGTGAAGCGCCTTGCACACGACCTCCGCCTGTACGGCGGCGAACTCTCGCGCTGCATCCGGGTCGTTCGTGACGAGGGTCGGCGGGACATCGAACCCGATGCGCTGCGCCCGGGCGAGCTGCTCGAGCTTGTTGCCGGCCTGCGCGTTGCTCGCCGGGCGGTTCACCCACCGCCCGCCAATCGTCCGCCAGAAGCCGTCGAGGGCGGCGGCGGCCTCGCTCGCGGCCCAGCGGGCCTCGGGCTCGGGCAGCTGCGCCGGCATGTGCGGGGCGAGCGGACGGCGCCACCAGACCGCGTCGATCTCGGCCCCGCCGATGTCGCCCGCGGGGCCTGAGAGCGTTGCGCCTTCCAACGTCCAGGTCAGCGCCGCGCGCGTCGGGTAGTCCTCGGTGTTCAGGCGGACGAACGGAGCCCCGCGCGCCTCGAGCTCGAGGACGAGCCAGTCGGCGGTGAGGTCGTCGCGGTTGGTGACGAGCACGAGCACGCCGCCCGCGGCGTCAGGCCTCGACGCCCGCCCGTTGGAGCTCCGCCTGCCGCGTCTCTGCCGGAGGGTCGAGCGCGCCGCGGGTGCCGAGCTGCGCCAGGACGTCGTTCTGCCCGTCCGGGTCGGGCTCGCCCTTCGTGCCCAGCCCGCGGTCCGCCGTCTCGACGACGGCGCGTCCGGTTGCGTCGACGCGCAGCGACCGGCGCTCGTCGTACGCGCCCGGGGGTTCCGCCTTAGGGCCGGAGGCGCTCAGGAAGCGATGTGCGAAAAGCGACATGGGAGGACGCTACCGCAGGTTGGCCCGGGCTGAAAGGGTGTCGCGATGCGCGCGATCCAGGTGAACGAGTTCGGCGGCCCCGAGGTCCTGGTGGCCCGCGACGTCGACGACCCGCAGGCTCCCGAGGGCGGGGTCCTCCTCGGCGTGAGCGCGGCCGGGATCAACTACGCCGACACGCACCAGGCGGAGAATTCCTACCTCGCTCCCGCGGAGCTCCCGATGATCCCCGGCGGCGAGGTCGTCGGGACGACGCCGGACGGGCGGCGCGTCGTCGCGCTCCTGCCCGGCGGCGGGTACGCGGAGAAGGCGGTCGCCTACCCCGGCGCGATGTGGGACGTGCCCGACGGCGTCGAGGACGGACAGGCGCTCGCGATCGTGCTGCAGGGCGCGACCGCGTGGCACATCCTGCGCACGAGCGCGCGGATGCAGGAGGGCGACAGCGTCGTCGTCCACGCGGCGGCGGGCGGCGTCGGGACGCTCGCGGTGCAGCTCGCAAAGCAGTGGGGCGCGGGGCGCGTGATCGCGACGGCGTCGAGCGAGGAGAAGCGGCAGCTCGCGCTCGACCTCGGCGCCGACGTCGCGGTCGACTCGCAGACCGAGTCCATGAAGGACGCGCTCGAGGAGGCCAACGGCGGCAAGAAGGTCGACGTCGTCCTCGAGATGACCGGCGGGCCGGTCTTCGACGCGTCGCTGGCCGCGGTCGCGCCGTTCGGACGGCTCGTCACCTACGGCGGCGCGAGCCGCGAGGACGCCAAGCCGATCGCGCCGGCGTCGCTCATGCACAAGAGCCGAGCGGTGATCGGCTTCTGGCTCGTCCACGCGTTCCGGGTCCCCGGGATGCTCGACGACGCGATCCCGCCGATGCTCTCGATGGTCGCGACGGGAGAGCTGCGCGCGATCGTCGGCGGCACCTACCCGCTAGAGGACGCCCGCCGAGCGCACGAGGACCTCCGCGCGCGCCGTACGACGGGCAAGCTCGTCTTGACGCCGTAGATCGCTCTCTGGTTATATTGCGTGGCGGTTATGAGCACCGCTGCCTTCGACGTTCTCGCCGATCCCTCCCGTCGGCGGATCCTCGACCTGCTTCGCGAGCGCGAGCACATGGTCGGGGAGCTCGTGGGTGATCTCGGGCTCAGCCAGCCCGGCGTCTCGAAGCACCTTCGGGTCCTTCGGGACGCCGGGTTGGTCGCCGTCCGCCAGGACGCGCAGCGGCGGTGGTACGGGCTCGAGCCCGCCCCGCTCGCCGAGGTCGACGCGTGGCTCGCGCCGTACCGGCGGCTCTGGACCGACAGCCTCGACGCGCTCGAACGGCACCTCGACACGAAGGAGCAGCGATGACCTACGGGACGATCTCCACGGCCGACGGCCGCCCCGCCGTGCGCTTCGAGCGCCGCCTCTCCCATGCGATCGAGCGGGTCTGGGAGGCGGTCACGACGCCTGAGGGCCTCGCGCACTGGTTTCCCGCGCGGGTCGAGTTGCTCGGCGAGCTGCGCCCGGGGACGGCGCTGCGGTTCGTGTTCCCCGACGGCGGGGTGGAGTCCTCCGGGGGCGAGATCGTCGAGGTCGACCCGCCGCGGCTGTTCGCCTTCACGTGGGACGAGGACGTGATCCGCCTCGAGCTCGCGCCGCTCGGCGACGGCGGGTGCGTGCTCGTGCTGACGAACGTGCTCGACGGCTCGTACCCGGCGCCGAGCGTCGCGGCCGGGTGGCACGTCTGCCTCGACGAGCTGGGCAAGCACCTCGGCGGCGAGCCGGCTTCGGCCCCGGGCACGACACCGACCCCGCGCCACGAGGAGCTCCGAGCCGAGTACGAGAGCGGCGCGAACGTCCGTCGCTAGGGGCCCTGGCCCCCGCTCACGGACGTTCGGCGAGGTCGGCGACGAGCGCAGAGTGGTCGGACAGGCCCTGGAGGCGCCACTCGTGCGCGTAGGAGCGCGCGCTCGCCTCGACGCCCTTCGTGAGGATGTGGTCCAAGCGCCATCCGCCGCGGTTCTCCTTGAACGTCCAGGTGCGCTCCTGTCCGTCGAGGAACACGTCGGTCCAGCCGTGCTCGGCGCGCAGCGTGTAGACGAGCGCGCTCTCGGCGGCGACCCACCGCTCGCCGCGCTCCTCGCGCACGCGGCCGTGCGTGTCGTGAGCGAACGTGAGGATCGTCCCGTCCTCGTGCGTGCGGCGCGGCGTGTTGAGGTCGCCGGCGAGGACGATCGGCCCGTCGTGTGGGGCGAGGTACGCGTACATCGCCTCGTGCGTCAGCACCTTCGCGAGGTGCGGCGAGGGCGAGATCGGAGAGTGCACGTCGACGATCTCGATCCCGTCGACCCGAGCGGTCACCGCGCGCTCGAACCACGGCAGGTCCGGCGGCGGGTCGAGAGGCTCGAGCGGCGCGCGCGATGCGATCAGCACGCCGAGCCGCCGCGGCTTCGGCGGCCGACCGCCGTCGAGAGGCGTGACCGAGTGCGTCAACCCGACCTCCGAGAGCGACGCCCGCCAGAGCGGCAACGAGTTGACCGTCACCTCCTGAAGGCACACGACGTCCGGAACGACCGCCGCGACGACGGCCGCCTGCTCGGGCTGGCGCTGGATGCGCCCGGCGACGTTCCACGAGACGAGCCTCACCCGCCGCTGCCTACCCGGAGCAGCGAATCTGTTCCGCGGTGAAACAGAAGGGGTCTGACCCCTTCTGTTTCACCGGGGGAATCAGCGAGCCCGAGCCCGCGACAGGTTCCAGCCGAACAGCCCGTCGGGCGGCGGCCGCCGCGCGAGCCGCGGCGGGAGCGCCGGGGCCGCGTCCGCGCTGAGCCCGCGCAGGTACGCCGTGTCGACGGACTCGTGCTGGCCGGGCCGGTCGAGGGCGAGCGCCTGGTCGCCGCCGAGGTTGCGCTCCGCGATGCGCAGATCGGGGTTCACCGCCACGAAGGCGATGAGCGCGACCGCGGCGGCCGCGGCGGTCCCGCGTGGCAGCCACGCGAACCGGCCGCTCGCGAGCGCACCGAGGACGAGCAGGAGGACCGTGCCGACGAAGAGGATCGCGGCGCCGGCGGCGAAGCGCTGGCGGGTCGCGCCGTAGGCGTCCTCGTAGAGCCCGAGCCGGTGCAGCGCGGACGCGAGCACCACGAGTGTCAGCGCAGACAGCACGCCCAGCGCGAGCCGGATCCCCGCGCGGCGCCCGGGCGGGCTGTACCGCAGCGCCGCCCCGGCGTCGGCGAGCGTCAGGGCGGCCGCGACGAGCAGCTGGCCGAAGCCCTGCCGCGCGTACTCCGAGTACGTGAGGCCGGCGGTCTCGAGGACGTGCCGGTTGTCGCCGAACAGCACCGCGAGCTGGACCCCGACGAACGCGGCGACGAGCACGTCGAGCGCGACCAGCGCGACGAGCCACTCGCCGGTGCCGAGCCGGCCGCGCGGCGGACCCTCGTGGTCGCGCGCGCCGCGCAGCCGGGCGAGCGCGAGCCCGCCCGCGACCGCGACCGCCAGCGCGAAGAGCAACCCGCGCAGCGCGAGGACGTCCGCGTCGTTCGGCCGCGGCAGCGCGTCCTCGGCGAGCTGCGCGAACGCGGCGTCGCCGCTGACGAACAGCACGCCGAACACCGACAGCAGCACGACGGCGAGGCCGGCGCCGCGGGCGATCGGCCGAAAGCGCGGGGTCGAGCCGGCCGGGACGGCCGCCGCGGCGGTCCGCGCGACGAGCAGCGGCCCCGCGGGGGAGCGCTGGACGGCCGAGAGGAGGCCCCGCGCGATCCCCGCCCAGCTCGTGCCGCCAGCGACGGCGAGCGAGCCGAAGCCGAGGCCGCCGGCGAGCGCCGGGAGGACGACCCAGGTGGCGTCCCGGAGGATCGCGGCGCCGGCGAGCGTGATCGCCGTGGCGCCCCACGCGCGGCGCCACAGCGGGCTCGTGCCCTCCCGGACAACAGCATCGGCGAGAGAGTCAGGAGTCTCGGTGGCGCTTCCGTCGGCGCGCGCGGTCTTCGCCGCGGCGGCAAGCGCGAGGGCGACGACGAGCACGCCGAGGCCCAGGCGGTTCTCGGGCAGCACGACCGCGGCGACGACGCCGGCCGCCAGAGCGGCAAGGGCGAAACGCAGCGGCAGCCCCGGCATCTCCTCACTCGCTGCCCTTCCTGACGGCGGAGGACCACCGGGCGGCGGAGCCACGTCGCGAGGCACCTTCGCCGCCGCGTCCCAGCGCTCGAAGTGCGGGCTCTCCGGGCCGCTCATGCGCTCGGGAGCTCCACGACCATCCGCGTGCCGTGCGGCTCGGCGCGCTCGGCGCGGATCGTGCCGCCGTGCAGGTCGACGATCCACCGCGCGATCGACAGTCCTAAACCCGCGCCGCCGGCAGCCCCCGTGCGCGACGCGTCGGGGCGGTAGAAGCGCTCGAAGATCCGCTCCTCCTCGCCCGCCGGGATCCCCGGGCCGTCGTCGCACACCTCGATGCGGACGCCGGGCCCCGCGTGCAACCGCACGTCGCCGCCGGGCGGCGAGTGCCGCAGCGCGTTCTCGACGAGGTTCGCGACGACCTGGTGCACGCGCTCGGGGTCGCCGTCGGCGACGACATCCGCCGGTGCGTCGACGGAGATCGTCACGCCGTCGGGTGCGTGCAGCCGCGCCTCACGGGCCGCCTGCTCGAGCACGTCGGCGACCGCGAACGGGCGGCGCTCGAGCGCCACCCCGGACGACTCCAGCCGCGACAGGTCGAGCAGCTGGGTCACCAGCCGTCCGAGCCGCTCGGTCTGGTCGAGCATCGTGCGCAGGACACCGTCCCGCCCGCCCTCCGCGGGCTCGACGCCGTCGGCGACGTTCTCGAGCTTGGCCCGCAGCGCGGCGAGCGGCGTGCGCAGCTCGTGCGAGACGTTCGCGAGGAACTCGCTCTTGGCCTGGTTGGCCCGCTTCACGTCGCTGTACAGCCGCTCGAGCTCCACCGAGCGTCCCGCCACGTGCAGCGCGCGCTTCTGCTCGCGCAGGGGGA
>CADCVT010000234.1 GCA_902806215.1 uncultured Solirubrobacteraceae bacterium
CCCCGACCCGTGCCGCGATCCACTCGTAGACGACGAGGTGCCGCTGGTACCAGTAGTTCTCCTCGGGCACGTCGGGCAGCGTGCGCTCGCCGGTCAGCGAGAGCGGCGGGACGCCCTCGGGCTGGTTCTGCTGGACGTAGTGCTGCACGGGCGGCTCGGTCGCGGTCATGCGGCGCGGGAGACTACTGCGCGCGCTCCGTGCTCCGGGACGAGCGTGATCGTCCGCCGGGCCGTGTGCTCGGACTGCCGGACCTCCGGCTGTAGGTCGACCGACCGCAGGACCGTCGCCAGCACCTGCTGCATCTCGAACAGCGCGAACGCCGCGCCGATGCACCGCCGGACGCCGCCGCCGAACGGCAGCCACGTGTACGTCCCCGGCTTGACGCCGACGAACCGCTCGGGCCGGAACGCGTCGGGCTGCGGGTACACGTCCTCGCGGTGGTGCACGAGGTAGATGCACGGCGCGAGCGTCGCGCCGGCGGGCACGTCGACGCCGGCGATCGTCATGTCCTGCTGCACGCGCCGCGCGACGATCGGGAGGATCGGGCGCAGGCGCAGCGTCTCCTTGCCGATCGCGTCGAGGTACTCGCCGTCGCCGCCGCGCGCGTCCTCGACGGCGTTGCCCATCACGTCGGGATGGCGCATGAGCCGCTCGAACGTCCACCCCAGCGCGCTCGCGGTCGTCTCGTGGCCGGCGACGAGCAGCGTGAGCAGCTCGTCGCGCAGCTCCTCGTCGGTCAGGCCGTTGCCGTCCTCGTCGCGCGCGAGCAGGAGCATCGAGAGGATGTCCTCGCGCTCGGCCAGGTCGGGGACCTGGCGGCGGGCGCGGATCTCCGCGAACAGCTCCGCATCGAGCGGCTCCATCACGCGGCCGAACGAGCGGATGTGGTCGAGCAGCGACGGCTTCGTGATCGCGATGATGAACACGATCATGTTGCGCGGCTCCTGCACCCAGTCGAGCATGCTGAGCAGCACCGAGCGCAGGCGGGCCACCGCGTCGGCCTCGGTGACGCCGAAGACCGCGCGCATGATCACCTGGAGGGTGATCTCCTGCATCCGGCGCGCGAGCGCGACCTCCTCGCCCGGGCGCCACGTCGCGACCTCGCGCTCGGTCGCGGAGACGATGATGTCCTTGTAGCGCTGCATCCGCTCGCCGTGGAACGGCGGCAGCAGGAGCTTGCGCTGGCGCAGGTGACGCGGCCCGTCGAGCAGCAGGACCGCGTGCTCGCCGAGCAGCGGCAGCAGCACCTCGTTGCCCTCGCCGGCGCGCAGGAGGTCGGGGTCGCCGGTGAAGACCTCCTTGACCGCGTCGGGGTGCGCGAGGACGACGAAGTCGTCGCCCTGCAGGCGCATCGTGAAGACGTCGCCGTACATCGCGTGCGCGCGGCGCAGGAACGGCTTGGGCCGCGTCATCCACGCCAGCGTCTGGACGCTGGGCGGCAGACGCGGCCCGGATGGAAGCGCAGGTGCAGTGGCTTCGCGGAGCGCGGGCACGGCCCTGGACGCTAGCGCGCGTCCCGGGCCGTCCGCGCCTCAACTACTTGCCCTTCGTGCGGAAGACGACCTTGCGCACGACGGGCTTGGCGCTCGAGCCGCTGCGGAACACGATCACGCCGTCGAGCCGCCGGCCCTTGCGCAGCGTGCGCTGGGCCTTCGGGAACAGCTTGACCCTGACCTTCGTACGCACGCCGGCCTTGCCCTTGCCCTTGCCGCGCGCGACGCGCAGCAGGCGGTGGGCGCCGGTCGCCTGAGCGGCCTTGGCCGAGTCGCCGACCGACCCGAACGCGACGAGGCCGTCGATCGCGCAGGTCCCGCACGTGCTGCCGAACCGGATGAAGCCCTTGCGGTCGATGTACACGTTGCCGCGCACGTCGCGCGGGCGGGGCTTGGCACCGGCGGCGGCCTCCGCCGCGGGCGACTCGGGCGTCGCGGCCTTCGGCAGGACGACGAGGCCCGTCCTCGCGGTGCGCTCGTTCCCACCGCTCACCGCCTTGACGACGACGTCGTAGGTGCGCGCCGGGGCGGACTCGGGGACCTTCAGCTCGAACGACCCCGCGGACGTGCCGGTGCCCGGGAAGTCGATCTGGCGCTTGACCACGTGAACGCCCGCGATCGCCGGGGAGACCGACGCCGACAGGTCGACCTTGCCGCCGGCCGGGCCGGCGCCGACGAGCGAGAACGGGACGCCGACCGACTTGCCCTGCTCGACGAACGTCTCGTTGCCGCCGCGCAGGTCGAGGTCACGCGTGACCGTGTCGTGGCCCTTGAACGCGCCCGCGTAGTCGACGCCGCGGCCCTTCTCCTCGTCCTCGACGAGGTCGAGTCGAGGCATCGGGCAGAGCGTCAGGTCGGTCTCGGGGTCCTCGCCTCCGACGCCCCGCAGCGCACGGCGCACGCGCTGCATGTCGGGGAGCCTCGGGACGAAGCCGCAGTCGAGCGCGCGGCTCGGGTCGAGACGGCCGAACATCTCGCCGAAGACGGTGCCGCGCATGAGGCCGGCCGCACTGAGCGCACGGCGCTCCTCGACCGGAGGCTCGAGCTCGGGCGTCATCGCGGCGCGCCAGCCGACCATCGAGACGTGGTTGAACGGGCCCGCGTACGGACGCGACTGCGACGGCAGGCCGAACGGGGTCGTGACCTCCCAGTCGCCGACCATGGCGCCGGGCACGACGTCGGAGATGTACGAGACGATCTGCTGGTCGTCGCCCACGATGTCGATGGCCTCGTCCTCGTTCTCGGGCCGGCTGGCGGAGTCTGCGTAGTAGGCGACGATCTCGTCGTCGAGGGCGTCCGAACGGGTGAACGTCACCTCGACGTCCCGGGTGGCGGGCGGCTCGGGCCGCTCCCCGCTGGTGCCCGTGCCGGTGCCGCCTCCGGCCCGCGCCCATCCGCCAGGTCCACCAGTCGGTGAAGTGGACGAGCTCGGTCTTCGCGGTCAGCGTGTCGGGCGCCGCGGCGCCCTCGGGGACGCGGTAGGACAGCAGGACCTGCCCCGGCAGCGGCACGCTCTCGATGCCGAGGTCTCCGTCGTCGAAGTAGAAGTCGGTGGCCTCGTCGCGGCTGACGCAGAGGTCGTCGAGGCTCTCGACCGGGTCCTGCTGCGGGCGGTCGATGAGCCCGAGGATCGTTGTGGTGCAGGCCTTGGTCTTGACCGCGACGTCGGCCATGACGTCGGACTGCTGGGCGGTGTCCTCCTTGACGAAGGAGAAGCACCCGGCGAAGACGGTGGCGATGCCGGCCACCAGGCTCGTGGTGAGGAACTTCCGGGAGCGATGCATGATGCGGATGAGCCTCCGCGAACCGCATGCCCCCTCGCGTCCATCGAACGTCGTTCTCTGCGTCCGACGCTCGTCGCGCCCGAAACCGGCGCCGCGCGACCCCGGGCGCATGGTGCACCCGGGGCCGCGACACGGCCGCTACTTGCTGCGCTTGCGCCGGATGACGATCCGACGCACCTCGGGCTTGGTCCCCTTGCCCTGGCGGGCGACGATCAGGCCGCTCATCGTGCGCCCGTCGCGCATCGCGCGGCGGGCCCTCGGGAACAGCCTGACCTTGACGACCGTCCGGGTGCCCTTCGCGCCCTTCATGCTGGCGCGGGCGACCCGCAGCAGGCGCGGCTTGCTGGCCTGCGCGGCCTTCGCTCCGCCGACCGAGCCGAACGGGACGAGCACGTCCACCGTGCACGTGCCGCACAGCGCGCCGAAGCGGATGTAGCCGTTGCCGTCGACGTAGATGTTGTCGCGCGTCAGCGGCTTGCTCACCGGGTCGGGCGACGCGGCCTGCACGGTCGGTGCCGCCGGCTCGGCAGCACCACGAGGCCGGCCTTGGCCGTGCGCGTGTGGTCGCCCTTCGCCGCGGTCAGGAGGACCTCGTACGTTCGGGCGGGCGCGTCCGCCGGGACCTTGATCTCCACCGAGCGGCCGTGCGTGCCGGCGCCCGGGAAGTCGATCTCGGTCTTGATGTCGCCGAGACCGGGGATGGCCGGCGAGATCGACGCGGTGAGGTCGACCTTCTGCCCGGCCGGGCCCGCGCCGACGAGGCTGAACGGCACCGTCGCGGCGTTGCCCTGCTCGACGAACGTCTCGCCGCTGCCGCGCAGGTCGAGGTCGCGCGTCGCCGTCTCCGTGCCCGCGAACGCCTTGTCGAGGTCGACCCGCAGGTCCTCGCCCTCGGCCAGCGGCAGCTTCGGCCACGGGCAGAAGGTGATGTCGAGGGTCGAGGACGGGCCGCGCTTCAGCAGGCGATCGAGCTCGTCGACCGGTCGGCCGACGCGCTCGTCACGGCTCAGCTGGGCCAGGAACGAAGCCCCGACGGTGCAGTCGATCGGACGGTCCGGGTACGTCGCCGCGGCGATCGGGTCGACCTCGTCGCCGCGAAGACCCAGCCGCCGCGAGACGGCCGAGGAGCGGTTGCCCACCACGTCGGGCAGCATCTCCTTGGTCATCGCGATGCGCCAGCCGGCCATCGAGAGGTGCTCGAACGGCCCGGCGTACGGACGCGTGCCCGAGGGCAGCCCGAAGGCGGTCTCGAGCTCGAGGTCGCCGAGCACGGCGCCGGGGATGACGACGGAGACGTAGGAGACGAGCTTCTCGCCGTCGCCGAGGACGTCGATGCCGGGGCCGATCTTCTCGAGGTCGCTGGACCCGTCGCCCGACTCGGCGTACGCCCCGGGCAGCTTCGCGTCGAGGTCGGTCGAGCGCCGGAACGTGATCTGGTGATCGGTGTGCGGGGCCGGGCGCTCGTCGGCCCGCCGGGCGACCCCGCCCTCGACGTAGGTCAGCCACTCGCGGAAGTCGAGGTAGTCGATCGTGGCTGTGAGCTCTCCCGGCGCCGTCGCGCCCTCGGGGACCCGATACGAGACCAGCAGCTGACCCGGCAGCGGCAGCGCCGAACTGCGGGAGAAGTAGAGGTCGAGCGCATCCTCGTCGCTCGGGCAGAGGTCGCTCAGGCTGTCGTGCGCGTCGGCGGCACGCGGGCCGGCGACGAACGCGAGCAGCGGGGCGCCACACGCGGTCGTGTCGACGCTGACGTCGCCCATGACGTCGGCCTGCGTCGCGGCGTCGTCCTGGACGAGGGCCAGCGTGAAGCAGCCCGTGAAGGCGACGGCGAGCGCGAGGAGCCCGGCGATGGTGATGAGTCTGCGAAGGCGGTTCATGTCATCGCTGAACCTCCTCTACCGGGGGTCAGCCGGTAAACCGGGCATCTGTCCATCGAAGGTCCCCGTTACTGGTGACCCCCCGCGCCACGGCCGCCGGAGCCGGCCGCGTTTGTAGACTCGCCCCCCGGATGACGGCGCCCGGAACCACCGAGGAGATCCTCGACGTCAACACCCGCTACCACGACGATGCGGCGGCGACGTACGACGCCAAATGGGGCATCGACTTCGGCGAGATCGGCGCCGAGCAGGTCCTGACGAAGCTGCGCAAGGTGCTCGGCCGCGAGGTCGGGCCGTTCGGCGACGTGCTCGAGATCGGCGCCGGCACCGGCTACTTCTCGTTGAACATGGCGCTGACCGGTCATGCCGAGCGCGTGACCGCCGTCGACATCTCGCCCGGGATGCTCGCCGTGCTGGAGGCCAACGCGCGCCGGCTCGGCGTCCCGGTCACCACCGCGGCGTGCGACGCGACGTCTCTGCCGTTTCCAGCCGAGTCCTTCGACCTCGTGCTCGGGCATGCGGTCCTGCATCACCTCCCCCACCTCGACCAGGCGTTCGCGGAGTTCCACCGCGTGCTTAAGCCGGGCGGGCGCCTCGTGTTCGCGGGCGAGCCCTCGCGGGTCGGCGACCGGCTTGCGACGTACCCGAAGACGTGGGCGTGGCGGGCGTCGCCGCTGTGGCGCCGCCTCATGCGCGCGAGCGAGGCCGAGCATCCCGGCCAGCACGGCGACGCCGACCCGATCCTCGAGACGATGGTCGACGTCCACGCGTTCGTCCCCGACGACCTGACGACGCACGCGCGGGCCGCCGGGTTCGAGGACGTGGGCGTGCGCGGCGAAGAGCTCCTGGCGAGCTGGTTCGGGTGGGCCAACCGCTCGCTCGAGGCCACCGCGAACCCCGAGGAGGTGCCGTGGGCGTGGAAGCAGTACGCGTACCGCGGCTACCTCGCGTTCCAGGCCGTCGACCGGTTCCTGCTCGAGGGTCGCCTCCCGCCGGCGATCTTCTACAACCTGATGATCTCGGCCCGCAAGGGCTGAGGCGCTCTCAGCCGGAGGTGGCGGCGCGGTAGCGCTCGCCCGCCCGCTCGCGCTCGATCTTGCGGTCGACGATCGGGTCGGGGTACTCCATCGCGGAGAACGGGCGGTCGCGCATCCGCCACGGCTCGGCGAGGTGCTCGTCGGGGACGTCGCGCAGCTCGGGCACCCAGCGCCGGACGTACGTGCCGTCGGGGTCGAAGCGCTGCTGGTGCAGCGCCGGGTTGTACATGCGCCGGAAGTACGGCGCGGGGTCGGTGCCGGTGCCGGCGATCCACTGCCAGTTGCCGTTGTTCTGCGCCGGCTCGCCGCACAGCAGCAGGCGCGCGAAGTGGTCCTCGCCGAGGCGCCAGTCGAGGTGCAGCTCCTTCGTGAGGAACGAGCCGCAGACCAGCCGGACGCGGTTGTGCATGAAGCCGGTGGCGGCGAGCTCGCGCATCCCCGCGTCGACGAGCGGGAAGCCGGTGCGGCCCTCCTGCCACGCGGCGAGCCGCTCGGGCGCGTCGTCGAACTCGAGGCCGCGGAAGCGCTCCTGCTGCTCGAGGCGGACGTTCTCGGGGTGGTGGAGCAGGTTGTGCGCGTGGAAGTCGCGCCAGGCGAGCTGCCGCACCCACGCCTTCGCGCCGCCGGTGCCGCGGTCGAGCGCCTGCTGCTCGCACTCGCGCGGCGACAGGCAGCCCCAGCGGAAGTAGGGCGAGAGACGAGAGCTCGTCGCCTCGACCGAGCTCTCGAGCTGCACGCGCGGCGAGCGCTTCGCGCCGTACGCGTCGACGGGCCCGTCGAGCCACGCGCCGAGCGCCGCCCGCGCGGCCCGCTCTCCGGGCTCCCGGACGGGCTCCGGAACCCCGGGCCCGATCTGCAGGCTCTTTATCAGCGCCCCTCCCCAGTTCTGGGGAGGGGTCAGACCCCTCCCCACTTTTTCTGGGGAGGGGTCTGACCCCATCGCCGGTTCTGGGGATGGGATCGCCCTCGGCGCCGGGAGGACGTGGCGGCGTGGGAGCGAGGACCAGGCTCGCTGCCACGGGCTGAAGACCTTGCGCGGCTCGATGTCGTCCAGGTCGATCACGTAGGTGCCCTCGACCGCGATGCCGTTGGCGATCCGTTCGTCGCGCGCCCTGGCGTACGGGGAGACGTCGGCGCTGAACAGCACGGCGTCGACGTCGAGCTTGGCGAGCTCGACCTCGGGCCGGCCGTGCAGGACGGTGAGCGCGCTGCCGCGCTCGCGCAGCGACG
>CADCVT010000235.1 GCA_902806215.1 uncultured Solirubrobacteraceae bacterium
CGGGCTCGCCGGCCTCGAGCGCGTCGAGCGCCGCCTCCAGCACGTCGAGGCGCTGCGCGAGCAGGCCGGCCAGCCGCGCGGGCCCGCGGTCACGGCGCCGGGTGGCCTGCTGCAGGCGGCCGAGCAGTGACCGTGCGCCGGCGAGCACCGCCTCGAGCCGGTCGAGCTGCTCGGCCATCCCGAGCACCGCGAAGCGGTCCGGCCGTTCCCAGAAGGCGGGCTCCGCCATCTCCTCGAGCGCGTCGCGCTTGCGCACCGCCCACCTCCCGGCGCGGGCCGCCGCGGCGTCGAGCACCTCGCGCAGGAAGGCGGCCTCGTCGAGGCTGCCCTGCGGGTCGAGCGCGACGGTTCGGACGGTCCGCTCGGCCGGCGCCTGCGGCGGCTCCTGCGCGGGCGGCTGCCCGGCCGGGTCGATGAACTCGACCCGGACGCCGCTGCCGCGCGCGCTCACCAGCAGGAACTGGTCGCCCTCGGGGACCTGGTGCTCGACGATCGCGCGGGCCAGCGGCACGAGCACGTGCGTCTCGACCGCCCGCTTGAGCGGCCGGGCACCGAGATCGGGCGTGAAGCCCTCCTGCAGCAGGTACTCGACCGCGCTCTCGTCCCACTCGACCGACCACGGCCGCGTGCGGAGCCCGCGGCGGCGGGTCACGTCGCGGAGCTCCTTGCGCACGAGGACGCGCATGACGTCGCGGGTGAGGTGGCGGAAGGCGACGATGCGGTCGATCCGGTTGACGAACTCAGGGCGGAAGGCGTCGGCGACCGCCCGGTCGATCGCGCGGCTGCCCTCGATCGTCTCGGTCGTGGCGAACCCGAGCCCGCCGCGGCCAGAGCCCGACCCGAGGTTCGAGGTCATGATCACCACCGTCTGCCGGAAGTCGACGACCGAGCCCGCGCGGTCCGTGAGCCTGCCGTCGTCGAAGAGCTGGAGGAAGACGTCCCACACGCGCGGATGCGCCTTCTCGAACTCGTCGAGCAGGACGACGCTGAACGGCTGGCGCCGGATCGCCGGGACCAGCGGCGCGCCCTCGAAGGACTCCGGGCCCGCGAGCAGGCGCTCCACGCTGTCTGCGGTCTGGAACTCGCTCATGTCGAGGCGGACGAGCCGCGACGCGCTGCCGAAGAGGTACTCCGCGAGCGCCTTGGCGAGCTCGGTCTTGCCGGTGCCGGTGGGGCCGACGAAGAAGAAGACGCCGAGTGGGCGCGTCGGGTCGGTGAGGCCTGCCTTGATCATCGCGATCCGCTCGACGAGCAGACCGACGGCCTCGGGCTGGCCGAGCACCTTGCCGGTGAAGGAGCGCCGCACCTCGTCGAGGTCGAGCCGGCGCGCCGGGTCGACCATCACGAGGGGCAGGCCGCTGATGTCCGCGACGGTCCGCATGAGGTGCTCGGCGGTCACCTCGCCCGGCGCCACGTCCTCGCGGGTCATGCGGTCGTACGTCGCCCGGAGCAGGCGCAGGAGGTTCCCGGGCCCGGCGGCCCCGGGCAGGTGCTCCTGGGCGAGCTCGAGCGCTTCGCGCAGGGTGCCCTCGCCGCAGGGCATGCGCCGGCGCTGCGCCCAGCCGGCGGCGACCGTGAGCGTGTCCTCGTCGCCGAGCGGCTCCAGCCGCACCTCGTCGAGCTGCGCGACGGCCCCCGGGCGCAGCTGCCGGATCTTCGCGTAGCTCGTGGCGGTGGCCTCGGCGATCAGCTGGAGCTCACCACGAGCGAGGTAGGGGACGAGCATGTCGAGCAGCCCCTGCGGGTTGCTGCGATACGAGCCCGCCCCGACGGCGGCGTGCAGGTCGGGCATCACCCAGACCAGCGGGCGGCCCGCCGAGGCCCGTGCGAGCTGCTGGACGCGGCCCTCGAGCTGGCCGACGTACGACTGACCGGCCGTGACGTCGGTCGACGTCGCCTCGAACACGATCGCACCCTGGTCGTGCAGCCGGCGCGTCGCCTCGCGGATCAGCGTCGACTTGCCGACCCCGGCCTCCCCGACGACGACGAGCGAGCGCGGAGGGTCGCGCGTCAGCGCGTCCTCGATCGTGACGAGGGCGGCGTCGCGCGACTCGAAGGAGACGTAGTCGTGGTGGCGCGCACCGGCGTCGCCGTCGCCGAACCAGAGCCGCCCGCCGATGCTGGGGACGAGCCACGCGTGGTCGAGTGCGCGCTCCTCGTCGGAGTCGTCGGTGTCGCTGTCGTCGCTGTCGGTGTCCTCGTCGCTCACTCGGATCCTTCCGTACCCGCCGTGGAACTCCGGTAGGATGAACCACGTACATAACCCCCGGGGACGACAGGCTTCGACGTGGTCGGTTCGTGGGGGTGGTCGCGAGTCGAGGTTCCGGCAGGCCTCGTAAATCCGCCGGAAAACCAATAAGTGCGGACTCTCACGAGTACGCCCTCGCCGCTTAGCACCTAGCTAAGTAGGGTGAGGTGCCGACCCCCACCAGCCCGCCGTGGGGGAATCGGTATCAGAAGCGGGATCACCCGGTGAGGAACGCCTCCGCCGATCCGGGAACATCTTCAGATGGGCTGGTCCCTCGGAACCCTGTCAGTGCGGCAACCGAGGGACGAGATCAGAGCACTGACTACGCTCGTAGAAGCCACCTCTTACGCGACTGCGGACGCGGGTTCGATTCCCGCCGTCTCCACTGCGAGAGTTCCGAGAAGGCCCCTGCAAACAGGGGCCTTCTCGCGTTTCAGTGCGGGTTCCAAGTCCGAACGCTTCTGCTTCGACCCCGGCTCGCACGGGCCCTGACTGGTCGTGTGGCGTCCAAGCTTGAGGGTCAGGGTTGGGACTCGGCGGATGCCGTAGTTGGCGTTCAAGCCGTCACGACTGCGAGTCGATGAACGAGGATGGACCTTCCGACCTCGCGTGTCCGCCGTTCATCGGGAGGGGCAACCATCCCGGCACCGGGTGGTCCTCGCGCTGGAGCCAGGCTGACGGGACGAGTCGGGACATGGTGTGGCGTCGTCCTCGCTGCGCTTCTCTCGGTTCCGGCTGCGGCAGTCGCCTGCCCAGGCGACGGAGGCCCGGCGCCTCAGGGCGTCAAGAACAACTTCTGCAGTACCTGGGACGCCGCTGCGGCCAGGGGCATCAGCATGGGGGAGCCCACCAACGATGCCCACCGCTGGGGCGCCGGTTGGGTGCGGGACTTCCGCAATAGCGGCACGTACGGTTCCGGCGTGCTGATGGAAGGCGACGGGGTGGGCTACGCCTACATCGTCGGCAACCCGACCGGCCAGTACTACTGGGACGCTTACAAGGCCAGCGGAGCGGTCGGCGTCATGGGCTACCCCGTGGGGCGTCACGAGTTCGGCGGGCACCTGAACGACGGACCGCGCGCAAACCGCTACATGACCTTCCAGCGCGGCATCATCAACTCGTTCTCCGGAGGGACCTTCGGCGTCCACGGCGCGATCCGCGCGAAGTGGGACTCGACGGGGCACGTCACCGGCGGTCTCGGCCAGCCGCTCTCCAACGAGTACGCCACGGCAGCTCGCGGGGGTGTCTCGCAGCGGTACGAGGGCGGATACATCACCCACAACCCGGCCGTGCCCGGCGAGTTCGTCACCCCGCACGGGGCCGTCTCCGACAAGTACATCGCCCTCGGTTCCAGTCGGAGTCCGCTCGGACTACCGACCTCCGATCAGTTTCGAGGAGAGCGCGGCAACCAAGTCCAGCGATATGACGACGGACAAATCACCTCGCACGGCGGCGGGACGTTCGAGACGCACGGCTCCATCTTCAAGCGCTGGGCCGCCTCGGGCGGGAGCAACGGGCCGCTCGGCTTCCCGGTCAGCGACGAGTACGCCACGGCGGGCGGAGGAGGGGTTGCCTCCCGGTTCGAGCGCGGTGTCATCACCTTCAACCCGCGTACCAACTTGGCCTACTCCTCGGCCAACGCCATCCTCGACAAGTACTCGGCTGCCGGCGCGAGCCAGAGCTACCTCGTTCTCCCCACCAGCGAGGAGTTCGACTGGGAGGGCGGTAGGCGACAGAACTTCGACGGCGGCTACGTGTGGTGGCACCCGCAGTTCGGGGCGTACGCCGACCGCGAGAAGCCGAACCCGGCGAGCCTGCGGCCAGCGACACCTGGCCCCGCAAAGAGATTTGGCGGCTTCTTTGCCATCGGCGACTCGGTCAGTGCCGGCTTCGGATACGCGCCCAGCGGGCGGCCCCTGTCAGCGACGGAGGTCGGCCGCTGCGCTGGCCTGATCAAGCCAAAGACGAGCTTTCCGTCATGCCAGGCTCCCACGACCGTCTCGTACGCGGCCCAGTACGCGAAGCGCTTGGGTCTGCCTCGTGACCTGGAACACATGGCTGCCGTCGAGGGTTCGACCGCACGTGACTGGTGGAAGGGTGTATGGCGACAGCGGTTGGATCGCGTCGTGAGAGCTCGCCCCTCGCTGACGGTGATGACATTGGGCGCGAACCCAGCCCTCTCGTCGATCGTGACTCCCGGCCAGCGCGGCTACAGATGCTTCCAAGCCGCGAGGTCCCTAGCGGCTGCCAGCAAGTGCGCAAACGCAGAGCTCGACGAAGCCTACGTCCGGACCAACCTGCGGCAGATCTACAGGCGCCTTCTCGCCGTACCAGGCAATCACCTTGCAGTGTTCCTGTACCACGACACCGTTCCCGTGACGCTCGCTACAGGCCGCCTGTGGCCACCGTCGCGCATCGTGACGGATGCTTACCAAAACGGGGCGAAGACCTTCGTGGTTCTCGAGGAGCTCAACAAGAGAGTCCGCGAGGCGTTCGAAGAGGTGAGGAGTGGACTGAGCGTTCGAGACAAGGCTCGATTCAAGCTCTTGTCGCCGCCGCGGTTCTCCGAGCATTACTGCAACAACTCGAAGCCGTGGATCCTCCGGACTGACACTTGCATCCATCCCAATGCTGCTGGTCTGGGTCAGTTCGCAGACGTGCTGCAGTCGACCTATCCTGATCCGCGGCTCCTGGCACGTTAGGGCGGCCGCCACGCGAGCGGCGCCGCGAACCGCGCCTGACGACGTCTTCGCTGGAACTTGCGGGTGGGCTAGTCCATGTCCCAGGCGGCGGTCAGGTGGGGCGCGAGGAACGACAGCGCGTGCTCGTCGAGGCCTCCGACCCACACCGACCGGTACGGCTCGTCCTGGCTCGGTCCACCCTCGTTCGGGCACGCGAAGGCGACCACGTCGTCGCCCGCGTAGAACCGCGACGGGTACCCCGGCCAGCGCCAGGGCGGCAGCTCGAGCTCCCGCAGTGGCGCGAGCGCATGGTCGGCGTCGCGCGCCGAGAGCCATGCCGCCGCCGCGCCGTGCGAGGGAGCGAGTGCCGCGTTCATGACCGCGAGCTGGAGCAGGAACACCGACACGCCCGGCGCCTCCTGCGCCCATCCGCCGGGGGCGTCCACCTCACGCGAGAACACGGGCGGGTCGTCCAGTGAGAGGTCGTCGACGCGCACGGCCCATTCCCAGACCCACTGCTCCTCGGAGTAGAAGACGGCCATGTCGCCGTCATGCCGGGGCGTGCGCAGGAGCTCGTTGACCGCGAAGAACCGCGGCGCCAGCGAACCGACCCGATGGACCGGCCGCAGAGCGGGAGCGACATCGGCGCGGACGGGCTGCCGGTCGACAGACGAGGTCACGCCGTGCCAGCGACGGAGAAACCCCTCCAGCGCCTCGACGGGCGGGCGCGACAGGATCTCGCTGAGCGGCTCTTGACCCATCACGCCACGCTAACCCCTCCGCGGGACCGATCGGCGTTAGTCTCGAAGCCATGACCTACGTCGCCGGCGAAGCCCGCCAGGAACTGCTGGACACCGTGGCTCAGGCGGCCGACACGCTGAGCTCCGCGCTCGCCTCGCTCGGCGGTGCCTTCGACATGCTCGACGACCACCACGCCGAGCAGCTCGAGGACCAGCTGTTCCGGCCGCTGCAGGTCGCCTACGGCCGCGCGCGCCGGACGCACACCGCGTTCGCGCGGCAGCACAACCTCCCGACGCGCGCGTTCACGCCCGCCGAGACCGGCCACCCGTCGCAGGGGGTCATGGGCTTCCTCGACGCGGCGACCGAGTCGATCGAGGAGGCCGACGACATCCTGTCCGAGCTGCAGGACTCGCTCCTGCCGGTCGAGGTCGGCGACCCCGAGGTGCGCGCCGGCCTCGCGGAGGTGCGCCGGATCATCGGCGTCCTTCCCGACAAGGCGCGCAGCTTCGGCGGGACCGTTGGTCGCTAGGGCTCGCAGGCCATAGGGTTCGGCGCGATGAACGCGCCCCCCAACGGTCTTCTCCGCCAGACCTCGATCTACCTCGCCGGCGTCTCGGGACGCCGCCCGCGCGTCCCCACCGACGCGACGCAGCTCGAGCAGCGTGCCGAGACCGAGATGAGCCGCGACGCCTTCGCGTACATCGCGGGCGGCGCCGGCACCGGCGCGACCATGCGGGCGAACCGGCAGGCGTTCGACAAGCACCGGATCGTCCCGCGCATGCTGCGCGACGTCTCGAAGCGCGATCAGCGGATCGAGCTGCTCGGCCGCACGATGCCGAGCCCGTTCCTCGTCGCGCCGATCGGCGTGCTCGAGATGGTCGACCGCAAGGCCGACGTCGCCGTCGCCCGCGCGGCGCGCACGCACGGGATCGGAATGGTCCTGTCCAACCAGGCCTCGCGCCCGATGGAGCAGGTCACCAAGGCGCTCGGCGACACCCCGCGCTGGTTCCAGCTCTACTGGAGCACCGAGGACGAGCTCGTCGCGAGCTTCGCCAGGCGCGCGGAGAAGACCGGCTGCGACGCGATCGTCATCACGCTCGACACGACGCTGCTCGGCTGGCGCACCCACGACCTCGACCGCGCGTACCTGCCGTTCCTCAGGGGCAAGGGCATCGCGCAGTACACGAGCGACGAGGTCTTCCGGCGCATCATGCGCACGCCGACCGACCCGGCTCCGACGCCGAGGCCGACGCTCAACGCGATCCGCACGCTGGTCCAGCTCATCCGCGCGTACCCCGAGCGCTTCAACCCGGCCGACGCCCGCGCGGCGGTGCAGCGCTTCACGCAGATCTACTCGCGCCCGTCGCTCGAGTGGGACACGCTGCGGTTCCTGCGCGAGCGCACGAAGCTGCCGATCCTCCTCAAGGGGATCCTGCACCCCGACGACGCGTCGCGCGCGGTGGAGGAGGGCATCGACGGGATCGTCGTCTCCAACCACGGCGGCCGCCAGGTCGACGGCTCGATCGCCACGCTCGACGCGCTGCCCGGCATCGCCGCCGCGGTCGACGGGAGGATGCCGGTGCTGTTCGACAGCGGGATCCGCAGCGGCGCGGACGTCTTCAAGGCGCTGGCCCTCGGCGCGGACGCCGTGCTGCTCGGCCGCCCGTACGCCTACGGCCTGGCGATCGCGGGCGAGCGCGGCGTCGCCGAGGTGCTCGAGAACTTCCAGGCCGACTTCGACCTGACGATGGGCCTGTCGGGCTGCACGTCGGTCGCCGAGATCACGCGCGAGGCGCTGGCCGATGCCTGAGCTGATCCTCGGCCCTGTCCTGCGCTACGTCGACGAGACCGACGCGACGATCTGGGTCGAGACCGACGGGCCGGCCGAGATCGAGGTGCTCGGGTGCACGTCGAGGACGTTCCACGTCGCTGGCCACTGGTACGCGCTCGTGCACGTCAGGGACCTCGAGCCCGGGACGAGCACGGAGTACGAGGTCCGCGTCGACGGCGAGCTGCGCTGGCCGCAGCCCGACTCCGAGTTCCCGGCCAGCGTCATCCGCACGCCCGCCGACCACACGCCGGCGAAGATCGTCTTCGGCTCGTGCCGCGTGTCGGCGCCGCACGAGCCGCCCTACGCGCTGACCAAGGACGAGGACGACTGCGGCCGCGAGGTCGACGCGCTGTTCGCGATGGCGCGCCGGATGATCGAGCAGCCGTGCGAGGAGTGGCCGCACCGGCTGCTCATGCTCGGCGACCAGGTCTACGCCGACGAGGTCTCGCCGGAGGCGCTCGAGTTCATCAAGTCGCGCCGCTCGATCGAGGAGCCGCCCGGCGAGGAGGTGGCGGACTTCGAGGAGTACACGCGCCTGTACTGGGAGTCCTGGGCCGAGCCGGTCATGCGCTGGCTCCTGTCGACGATCGCCACCGCGATGATCTTCGACGACCACGACGTCCACGACGACTGGAACATCTCCGCGTCGTGGCTCGAGGACTACCGCGCGAAGCCGTGGTGGGACGACCGCATCCGCGGGGCGTTCATGTCGTACTGGGTCTACCAGCACATCGGCAACCTGTCCCCGGACGAGCTCCACGAAGACGAGATGTACGACAAGGTCTGCGCGTGCGACGACGCGACCGACATGCTCGCGGAGTTCGCCTACAAGGCCGACCGCGAGATCGAGGGGACGCGCTGGAGCTACTCGCGCGACTACGGCGGCGTGCGCGTCGTGATGATCGACTCGCGCGCCGGGCGCGACTTCGAGGACGGCCGCCGCTGCATGATCGACGACGACGAGTGGACGTGGATCGAGGAGCACCTCGTCGGCGGCCACGACCACCTCATCATCGGCACGTCGCTGCCGCTGCTGCTCGGTCCGGGCCTGCACTACCTCGAGGCGTGGAACGAGGCGATCTGCAACGGCGCCTGGGGTCGGTTCGGGGACCTCATCGGCGAGAAGATCCGCCGTGGCCTCGACCTCGAGCACTGGGCCGCGTTCGGTGAGTCCTTCGAGCGCCTGACCCGCCGCATCCAGGAGGTCGGCGCGGGCAAGCATGGCCGGGCGCCGGCGTCGATCGTGATCCTGTCGGGCGACGTGCACCACGCGTACCTCGCCGAGGTCGCCTTCCGCAGGGGCACCGGCGTCGAGAGCGCGGTCTACCAGGCCGTCTGCTCGCCGTTTCGCAACCCGCTGTCGACGAAGGAGAAGAACACCGTGCGCTTCGCCACGTCGCGCGCGGGCCACCTCGTCGGCCGCGCGCTGGCGAAGTCCGCCGGCGTCGAGGACCCCGACCTGCGCTGGCGCTTCGTGCACGGCCCGTACTTCGACAACCAGATCGCGACGCTCGTGCTCCACGACCGCGACGCGCACCTGTGCCTCGAGCGCACGGTCCCGGAGGAGTGGCGCGAGCCGCAGCTGCACGAGTGCCTCTCGCGCCGGCTGGCCTAGTTCTCGGCGGCGAGCTCGGGCGCGAGCGTCACCGTGAAGCTCGAGCCGCCCTTGCAGCGGCGCACGGCCTTCCAGAAGTTCCGGGTACGGCCGTCGGTGACCATGACCTCGGCGTCGAAGCCGTCGTTCTCGTCGAACAGGATCGTCAGCTCCGGCCGTGACCGGAAGACCTGCGCGAGCTGCGCGGGGTCGATCTCGATGTAGCCGTTGACGATCGTGATCTGCCGGTCGTTCTCGCGCGGGCGCGACGGCCCGATGACGAGGCGCGCCCGCGGCAGGTGCAGACCCGCCGGAGCCGCGCCGGCCGAGGCCGGCGCGCTGCGCTCGCATCCCGGGCGGGTGATCACCGAGCCGTCGGCGACCGCGGGGCTCTCGTCGTTCCCGCAGCCGGAGCCGACGAGCGCGGCGGCGGCGACGGCGAGCGACGCCGCCCGCCTCACCGGACGCGGAACTCGAGGCTCCGCGACGGCGAGACCTTGCCGCTCGAGTCGACCGCCACGAGCGTCACGCGGTAGCGCCCGACGCTCAGCGCGCGGCCGTTGAAGCGCCCGACGAACAGCAGGCGGTTGAGGCCGGCGGCCGCGCTCGAGCGCAGCGTCTGCGCGCGACCGCGCTTCTTGCCGAGCTTCTCGATGCGCAGCGACACCGTCGCCGCCTCGGTCAGGTCGTAGCGGAACCGCGGCAGCACGATCTGGCGCTCCTTGCCCGAGACGCGCCGCACGACGCGCGTACGGCGGCAGCGCGGGGCGCGCAGCGGCTTGGTCTTCGAGCGACGGCTGGCGCGGACGAGCGTCGAGCACGTGATGTCGAAGCGGCGGATCTGCGGGCCCTGGCGGCCGGTCGAGCCGACCGTGACGGGGACGAGCCGCGGCTCGGGCGCGGGCTGGCTGCGCGTCTCGGCGGTCGCCTGCGTCGACGCCGTGTCGAGCGGCCCCGCGAGCTTGTCGCCGGCGAGCTGGCGGATCGCGATGCCGCGGCGGTCGGTCGCCGGGCTCTTCGGGAAGTCCTTGTCCGTCGCGTCGTACTTCGAGTTGCACTTGTCCTTGGCCGTGCAGGAGTCCGACGTCGTCGCCCACACCGTCGCGTCGGACGGCGAGAGCTGGATGTCGATGAAGTCGAACATGCCGCCGCAACGGCCAAGGCAGGCGGCCCCACGGTGGATCGGGTCGCCGGTGCGGTTCGCCGTCGTCGACAGGAACACGGGACGCTCGGCGAGCGCGTCGGTCGACGTGATCATGTACGAGTTCCACGGGCGGCGGTTGGCCGTCTCGTCCTTGACCGTCGAGCCGGCGAACGTGATCGCGATGCGGCCGGCCTCGCCGGCGACGACCGTCGGCAGGTTGGCCGAGTAGGTGTCCGGCGGAGCGATCATCAGGGGCTTGCCCCACGTCTTGCCGTGGTCGCGCGAGATCGCCAGGAACGGCAGGTGGTGTACGCCGTCGATCCACACGTAGTAGAGGTTGCCGGCGTCGTCGACGGCCATCTCGGTGTGCGGCTGGGCGGCGTCCACGGTACGGCTGACGCGGTAGCGCTGGAAGCTCTTGCCGCCGTCCTCGGAGACCGCGACGTACGGGTTGAAGCAGTGGCCCGCGGGGAGGAACAGCCGGCCCTGCTTGTCGGTCTGCGCGTGGCCGGTCAGACCGCTGCAGATGGGGAACTCGCCCTCGGTCCCGTTCTCGGTGACGCCGGCGTACGCGGCGCCGCCGGTGGGCAGCCAGGTCCGGCCGCCGTCGCGGCTGGCCGAGCAGCTCGACTTCGAGACCTGGTTGACGCAGTAGTAGACGATCTCGGGGTAGTCGGGGCTGAGCGGCGTGACGCCCGGGTCGAGCGCCGGCGGCGGGCCGCTCGTGATCGACTGGTGGTCGTTGACGCCGGGATCGCTCGCGAACGTCGACTTCCAGTTCTCGCCCTTGTCGTCGCTGTAGGACAGGTAGGAGCCGGCCAACAGCAGGCCGACGTCGAAGGTGCGGTTGGTCTGCGGGTCGGTGTACACGAACGGGTCGAGGTCGCGCGGCGGGTCTTCCCCGACCTCGGTCGCGGGCTCGATCGTCTGCCACGTCTTGCCGCCATCGGTCGAGCGCATGAGGTACGGGTGGCCGCCGGCGCCGTTGGCCGGCTCCTCGAACGTCGAGGCGGGGAAGAACGCGACGCCCTGCTTGTCGATGCCGATCGTCGGCTCGATGGCCTCGCGGCCGACGTCGGTGAACTGCCACGCGGGGAACTGGCCGGAGTACGCGACCTGCGAGTTCTGCGGCTCGTTCTTGGGGTCCATCGGCGCGGAGATCTCGAACGGCCGGTAGGCCGTCGGCCCGGGCGGAGCGGCGACGGCGGGGGTCGCGGCCGCGGCGGTGATCAGGGTGAGGGCGGCGCAGGCGAGCGACCGGGGGGAGAAGGCCATGCACCAGACAACGGTGCGATGGCTCCGAACTGGCGGTCAGAGGCCGAGCCGGAAGCCCTCGTGGCTCGCCGCGAACCCGAGCGACGCGTAGAAGCGGTGGGCGTCGGAGCGCCGCTTGTTGCTCGTGAGCTGCGCGAGCGAGCAGCCGCGCGCGCGGGCACGCTCGATCGCGTGCTCGACGAGCGTGCGCCCGAGGCCCGCGCCGCGCCGGTCCTCGCGGACGCGGATCCCCTCGAGCAGGGCGCGCTCGGGGCCGGCATGGCCGAGGCCCGGGATGACGGTGATCTGCAGACAGCCGACGACATCGCCGTCGTCCTCGAGCACGAGCAGCTCGTTGCGCTCGTCGGCCTCGATGGCCTCGAAGCCGCGCAGGTGACGCTCCTCGACGGGAGCCTCGTCCTGCTCGGCGAGGAGCGCCACGACAGCCGGGAGGTCCTCGAGGCGGGCGGCGCGGACGCGTGTTCCCATGCCGTGGTTGTACCTGACCCCCTTTGGCCAGGCCCGAACGACGGAAGCCCTCCGGGGAGGGCTTCGAAGGTCTCAGTGCCGGAGGTACCCGCCGCAGTGCGGGCAGCTCGCCCGATCCGCGACGCGGGCCGCGGACCAGATCCGCAGGCACTTCGCACAGAGGACGCGCATGGCGGTCCTCCTCTCTCGTTGACTTCACCTGTAGTCGGCCGGCCGCGCGGAGACTTGAGCGGGGTCGGTCAGCTCGTCACGCGCAGAGCGCGTCGATCAGCGCGCGCCAGCCGTTCTGCACGCGCTCGAGCGACCAGCCGAGGCGCTCGCGCGCGTAGAGGTGCTGCACCGGCCCGAGCGACGCCAGAAGCGCCTGCGCGGTGAACTCGGGGTCGCACTGCGGCGCCGCCTCGCGCAGGAGCATCGCCAGGTGCGTCGCGTAGAACGGCTCGGGCCCGAGGCCCGGCCGCACCGACGCCGCCCCGATCAGGCCCGCGTGTTGCTCCATGTGCTCGGCGTAGGTCACGCCCCAGGCGTGCAGCCGGTCGACGGCCGGCACGCCCGGGCCGAGCGGCGGCTCTCCGGAGAGGAAGGCGTCCTGGAAGGCGCGCGCGTCGGTCTCGAGCAGCGCCAGCGCGAGGCCGGACCGGTCGCCGAAGCGCCGGTATAGCGTCCCCGTGCCGACGTGGGCCGCCTCGGCGACGTCCTGCATCGACACCTGCTCGATCCCGCGCTCGTCGATCAGCCGCGTGGCGACCTCGAGGATCCGCGCCCGGTTGCGCGCCGCGTCGGCGCGCTCGGTCTTCGCAGGGTCGGGAGCGGGATCGGCGAGCGGGAGATCGAACGACACGGCCGTCGGCATCATGCCGACTGCTCGATGGGCGAGCCAACCTCCCGCACCAGGTTCTCGACGATCTCGTCCAGGCGGGACGCCAGCTCGGGGGAGAGC
>CADCVT010000236.1 GCA_902806215.1 uncultured Solirubrobacteraceae bacterium
CGCCGCGCGCACCGCCGGGGACTTCGTCGAGGACGTGCTCGTCGGCGCCCTCGGGGCCACGCACGTGGCGGTCGGCGAGAACTTCCGCTTCGGCCACAAGGCGCAGGGCGACAGCGCGATGCTCGAGGCCGACCCGCGCTTCGAGACGCGCGTGCAGACGCTGCTCGAGATCGACGGCGAGGTCGTCTCGTCGAGCCACATCCGCGGCCTGCTGCTCGGCGGCGCGGTCGAGTACGCGGGCAAGCTGCTCGGCGACCCGTTCCAGATGCGCGGTGAGGTCGCCCACGGCGACAAGCGCGGCCGGACGCTCGGGTACCCGACCGCGAACCTCGTCCCCGACCCCGCGTTCGTCCTGCCCGGCCACGGCGTCTACGCGTGCCGCGCCGGGGTCGTCGGGCCGGACGCCGAGGCGTGGTGGACCGCAGCGGTCAACGTCGGCGTGCGGCCGACGTTCGTCACCGGCCGCGGCGAGCTGATCGAGGCCTACCTCCTGGACTTCGAGGGCGATCTGTACGGCCAGGAGCTGCGGATCGAGTTCCGCAAACGCTTGCGCGGCGAGAAGCGCTTCGACTCGGTCGACACCCTCGTCGAGCAGATGGGCCGGGACGTCGATGCAGCTCGCGCGTTCGTCGAGACGTAGCCGGGAGAATCGCCCCTAGGCGATTTTCCCAAGGCGATCCGAGCCTCCAGGCGAGGATCGCCCTTTGTTATCTTGGCTCGTCGCATGACGCTGACCCAGGAAGCCAAGGCCGAGATCTACGCCCGGTGGGGCACGACCCCCGAGGACACGGGCAACACCCGCGTCCAGATCGCGCTGCTCACCGCGCGCATCAACGAGCTCACCGAGCACCTCCGCACGCACCGCAAGGACCACCACTCGCGGCGCGGCCTGCTCATGCTCGTCGGCAAGCGCCGGCGGCTGCTGAACTACCTGCAGCGTCATGACCTCGAGGCGTACCGCGAGCTCATCCGCGAGCTCGGCCTCCGGCGCTAACCGCCGCCATGGGCCTCATCCAGCCGGGCACGCCGGCTCCAGCGTTCCGCCTCATCGACGAGGAGGGCGAGAAGGTCACGAACGAGTCGCTGCTCGGGCAGACGGCCGTGCTCGTCTTCTACCCGTTCGCCTTCAGCCCCGTGTGCACCGATCAGTTCCAGGTGTACGAGGAGGTCCTCGACGAGTTCACGGCGCAGGGCGCGAAGCTCTACGGCGTGTCATGCGACGCGATGTGGTCGCAGAAGGCGTTCAAGGAGCAGCTCGGCGTCACGATCCCGCAGCTCTCGGACTTCGAGCCCAAGGGCGAGGCGTCCCGCGCGTTCGGCGCGTACTTCGAACCCGGCGGGTTCTCCAACCGCGCCCTCGTGATCATCGATCCCGAGGGCACGGTCCAATGGAGCTACGAGGCCGACAACCCCGGCGAGCTGCCGGGCGCGAACCTCATCTTCGACGGGCTCGCCGCCAAGGCCTAGCGGCTGCGGCGCCCTCGGGCGCCTCGACCCACTGGACGAGCCGCCACACGACCCCGTTGGGGTCGGTGACCTGGAAGCGTTGACTCGGCCGAGCGAGCCTGGGACTTCGGCCTCGAGCTCGTGCTCGACGGCCTCGCCAAGCTCATCGAACGTCCGTGACTGGCGGCCATAGCCCCTATTGAGGGGCGTTCGCAAGTGCGCGGGGCCTCGGGAGGAGCGCCGGGACGGCGCTCTCGCGGAAGCGGAAGATCGCGTCGACGTCGCGCCCGACGAACAGCCGGTGCGCGAGCTCGCCGAGCGCTCCGAAGCCGATCGAGTAGCGCACGACGTCGGTCATCACGGTGGTGTCGCCATCGGCGCGGAACTCGTGCGTGTGGTGCCACAGCGCGTACGGGCCGGAGACCTGCACGTCGACGAAGCGGTCCGGCGGCTCCCACGCCTGAATCGACGTCAGCCACCGCACGGGCAGCCCGTGCACGCGCAGCCGGTACTGGATGAGCGTGCCGACGCGCATCTCGATCGGGTCGGGCGTCACGACCTCGAACCGCAGCAGCGGCGGCGTGATCGCCTCGAGGTTGCGGGCGTCGGCGAAGAAGGGGAAGACGTCGTCCGGCGTTCCCGGAAGGCGCTGGACGCGCTTGAGCTCATGAACACGCACACTCACGAGTACGGATGAGCGAGCTCACGAGCGCACCGATCCCTCCGGTCGACGAGGACGACCACGTCCGCGGACCCGACGGCGCGCCGGTCGTGATCGTCTACAGCGACTTCGCGTGCCCGTTCTGCGCGGTCGCGCACGAGCGGATGCTCGACGCCGGCCTGCGGGTCGCCTACCGGCACTTCGCGCTCAAGGCGAAGCGGCCGCGGGCGCCGCTGCTCGCGCAGGCGGCGGAGGCCGCCGCACTGCAGGACGCGTTCTGGCCGATGCACGACGCGCTCTTCGCCGACCAGGGCCGCCAGGACGACCCGCACCTGTGGGAGCGGGTCGAGCGGCTCGGCCTCGACGTGGCCCGATTCGACCGCGACCGGCGCTCGCCGGAGGTCGCCGATCGCGTCAAGCGCGACGTCCGCAGCGCCATGCGCGCAGGCGTCGCGACGACCCCGACGCTCGTCGTCGGCGGCGTCCTGCACCAAGGGCCGCCCGATCAGCATTGGCTAGACTCCCTCGGACTCTGAACGCTTCAAACCGGGTGGACACCGATGGTCCGCCCTCCGGGAGGAAAAACTCCATATGGCTTCCAATGACGCCGTGAAGTCCGTCTCCGTCGAGATCGCTGGTAGCGAGATCACGTTCGAGACGGGCAAGATGGCCCGACAGGCCTCCGGCGCCGTCGTCGTCCGACAGGGCGACACCGTGCTCCTCAGCACCGCGACGATGGGCAACCTCCGCGACGCGGACTTCCTGCCCCTCACGGTCGACATCGAGGAGCGCATGTACGCACGGGGCAAGATCCCCGGCTCGTTCTTCAAGCGCGAGGGCCGCTCGTCCACCGAGGGCACGCTCGTCGCCCGCATGATCGACCGCCCGCTGCGCCCGCTGTTCCCCAAGAACTGGCGCTACGAGACGCAGCTCGTCGGCATCCCGCTGTCGGTCGACCACGACCACCCGCACGACATCCTCGCGATGAACGGCGCCTCCGCGGCGCTGCAGATCTCGCCCGTGCCGATCGCCGAGCCCGTCGGCGCGGTGCGCATCGGCAAGATCGAGGGCAACTTCGTCGTCAACCCGTCAGAGGTCGACCTCGCCGAGGGCAACAGCGACCTCGACCTCGTCGTCGCCGGCACCGCCGAGGCCATCCTGATGGTCGAGGCCGGCGCCAACCAGGTGTCCGAGGCCGAGATCCTCGACGCGCTCGACATCGCGCACGACGCGATCAAGAAGCTGTGCGCCGTGCAGCTCGAGCTCCGTGAGCTCGCCGGCAAGCCGAAGGTCGAGATCGAGGCGCCCAAGCTCGACGAGGGCGTCCTCGACCAGATCAAGTCGCAGTTCGGCGACAAGATCGACCAGGCCACCTCGGTCGAGGACAAGCTCGACCGCCAGGACGCCACCAAGGCCGTCGAGCAGGAGATCCTCGAGACGCTCGCGCCCGACGCCGAGGACGCCGAGCAGCGCACGAAGGTCGCCAAGGCCTTCGCCAGCATCGAGAAGGCGACGGTGCGCCAGCGCATCGCCGTCGACAAGAAGCGCCCCGACGGCCGCTCGGAGCAGGAGATCCGCGCGATCACGATCGAGGCCGGCATCCTCCCGCGCGCCCACGGCTCGGCGCTCTTCACCCGCGGCCAGACGCAGGCGATCTCCGTCGCCTCGCTCGGCACGCTGAAGGAGGAGATGCGCCTGGACACCCTCGGGCTCCAGACGCAGAAGTTCTACTGGCACCACTACAACTTCCCGCCGTTCTCGGTGGGTGAGGCCGGCTTCATGCGCGGCCCCAAGCGCCGTGACATCGGCCACGGTGCCCTCGCCGAGCGCGCCCTGATCCCGGTCGTCCCCTCGACGGAGGAGTTCCCGTACTCCATCCGCGTCGTGTCGGACATCCTCGAGTCCAACGGCTCGTCGTCGATGGCCTCGGTCTGCGGCTCGTCGCTGTCGCTGATGGACGCGGGCGTGCCGATCAAGGCGCCGGTGGCGGGCATCGCCATGGGCCTGATCAAGGAGGGCGACGACTACGTCGTGCTCACCGACATCGCCGGCGTCGAGGACCACCTCGGCGACATGGACTTCAAGGTGGCCGGCACGGAGGAGGGCATCACCGCCCTCCAGATGGACATCAAGATCACGGGCGTCACGTTCGAGATCATGCGCGACGCGCTGACCCAGGCC
>CADCVT010000237.1 GCA_902806215.1 uncultured Solirubrobacteraceae bacterium
TCGCCGAGCAGTTCTCCGGCAAGACGGTCGTCGTGGTGGGTGGTGGAGACTCCGCAGCAGATGCAGCGCTGCTGCTTGCCGACCATGGGGCACAGGTTCACCTCGTTCACCGCCGCGACCGCTTCCGTGCGCACGAGGCCTCCGTCTCGCGCGTGTTCGCCTCGCCTCGGATCTCCGTTCACACGCCGTTCCAGGTTGCGGGCGTGTCCGGGAACGGCGTCATCGAGGAAGTGAAGGTCGTGGCCGCGGGGAGCTCCTCTGATGTCGTGCTGCCGTGTGACGCGTTGCTGCTCCAGCTCGGGTTCAAGACGTCGTTGGGGCCGCTGGCTGACTGGGGCTTCGCGTTGTCGCGCGGTGCTGTCGTCGTCGACGCGCTGATGCGGACGTCGCTCTCTCGCGTTTGGGCGTGCGGCGACGTCGCTGCCTACGACGGCAAGCTCAAGCTCATCGCCTCGGGCTACGCCGAGGCCGCGACCGCGGTCGCGCAGGCGGTGCGGTTCCTGCGGCCCGAGACGCCGCTCCAGCCGGGCTACTCCACGGACACCGGGGTGCCCGGACACGCGACCGGCGGTTAGGCCCGGCGCGCCCGCGGGGAGGCCCGTGGGATGGAAGAGACACCTGAGAAGGGCATCACCTCGCCCGACGACCCCACCCACGAGGCCACGACGCCGCCCGGCAACGGCGAGCGCGACGAGGCCGCGATCAAGAAGGGCGAGGACCAGATCGAACAGGCCGGCGGAGGCCACTGACCGCCGCATCTCGCCGCGCCTGAGCGCCGCGAGCGCGCCCAACGTACATCTGACCGGGCTATAGCCCGGTCACGCGTACGTTCGCGCTCTAGTAGTTGCCGCTGATGCGGTTCCAGGCGCGCCGGGCGAAGCTGCGCGGCGCGTCTCCCGGACCGTCCCCGGCGATCGTGTCCGCGTCGACGTCGATGACCGCGGGGCTCGGGCTGTGCTCGGGCAGGTCCGCGGCGGCGCGGGCGTCGAGGGAGAGGACCACCGCGCGCTCGAAGAGGTCCTCGATCTGCGTGGCGTCGACGAACCGCTCGCCCTTCGCGTCGATCGTGATGCCGTCGAAGATGTCGGTCGCGTCGTCGGCGAGGACGCGCTTGACCTTCCCGACCTCGGTGCCGTCGGAGGCGAGCACGGGCGTCCCCTCGGCGAGGACGGTGTAGGCGATGCGGGCGCCGTGATCCATGGTGCGCCCCTACCCCCCGCGCGGCGACCTCACCCGTAGGCGAGTTTCGACAACCCTGGTTGACTTTGGACGTCTCGACAACTACGGTTGTCGGCATGGAGACGTTGATCGCAACGACCGATCCGGCGGAAGGGCTCGCCGCGGTCGTCCGGCTGCGCGAGCTGGCGGACCGGCTGGAGCGCGAGCACGTGGACCGCGCGGTGCGCGCCGGGTGGTCGCTGGTGCAGATCGCCGAGGTCCTCGGGGTCTCGCGCCAGGCCGTGCAGAAGAAGCACGCCAAGCGGCTGAAGGCCGACGGAGTCGAACTACGAGGAGGTCGTCGTGCCTGATCGCCATCGCTTCACCCGCGAGGCCACGAACGTCGTCAGCGAAGGCTGGAGGCGCGCCGCGAACACCGGGTCGAGCGCGGTCGAGCCACGCCACCTCCTCGCCGCGCTCGCGGTGAGCGGTGACACGGCCGCCGCGCGTGCCCTCTCCGGCGCCGGGCTCGACCCCGAGACGATCGACGAGGCCGCCGCCCGCGACGACATCGCCCTGCTCGCGGGGATCGGCGTCCGGGTCGACGAGGACGCCGTCCCGCCGCGAGCCGGCAGGACGAAGCCGAAGCTCGCGCCGGCGACCAAGCGCGCCCTCGAGCTGTCCTACCGGATCGCGACCGAGCGCCGAGACCGCGACATCGGCGCCGACCACATCCTCCTCGGCCTGCTGCGGCTCGACACGACGCGCATCCCACAGATCCTCGAGGCCACCGGCACGACCGCGGAAGCCCTGGCGGCGAGCCTCGAGCCAGCCCGAACCTAAGGGGACAGCCCCCTCACAAGCCGTCCCCCGGTGAAACAGAAGGGGACAGTCCCCATTACGTAATGGGGACTGTCCCCCTCAGCGGGCGCAGGCCTTGATCGACGGCGGGGGGTCGTCGGTCTGGCGGTCTCCGAGGCCCCAGGCCTTCCAGAGGTCGAAGGTCGGGTAGCCGCGGGTCAGGCCGGCGTCGGCGAGGCCGACGGGGAACGCGAGGTCCTCGCGGACCGTGTACTGGAAGGCCGCGTCGACGCGCGGATTGCGATGCCAGCGCCGCAGCTGGCGGTGCAGGGCGCGGCATCCCGCGCGCAGCGCTCCGCCGGTCACGTCGCGCTCGGAGCCCGCTCGGGCTCCGCCGACACCGGTCTCGGTCACCCAGATCTTCTTCGTGCGCGTGCACGCCCGGCGCCGCAGCGCCTTCGTGAGCTGGCCGACCGGCCCCTCCAGGCCCGCGTCGACCGCGGTGCGCTCGGCGTACGCGTGCTGCGACCAGACCGTGCCGGCGCACACCACGTCGCGCGGCAGAGCGCGGACGAACTCGGCGATCCCCGTCGCCCGCGGGGTCGGCCCGTCGACTCCGGCCATCTCCCCCAGCACGAGCCGTGCCCGCGGCAGCTCGTCGCGCACCGCGCGCACGAACCGCGCGTAGATCGGCGGCGCCAGCGACGGCGCGGTCGTGTCGCACGACGCGCGCTGGGGCGAGATGAAGAACTGCTGGTTGGGCTCGTTCCACGGGCTCCAGTACCGCAGCGGGACGCCCTCGGACTCCCCCAGCGCGGCGAGGTCGCGCACGAGGCGCCGGTACCCGCGCATGCCCTCGTCGGTGATCGGCCGCGACCGTGGGCCGATGTCCGGCCGCTCGCATCCGCCGCCCGCGCGCGCCGCCCAGTCGGGAACGCCGTAGAGCACCACGAGCACCTCCCACCCGCCGTGCCGCCGCTGCTGCGTGGCGACGGCGCGCAGCTGGTCGCGGATCCCGGCGTACGCGCCGCAGGGAGCGGCTCCGCGGTTGCAGCCGTCCTCGCGCTTGGCCAGCGACGCCCTGCGCCCCGGCGACGGCTGGAGCTGCGACCAGTCGACCGACAGCCGGTAGTAGGCGGGCCGGAGCTCCTCGACCCGCGCGCGCCACGGCTCGAGACCGGGGTCCACGACGCGGGTCCCGCCGGCGAACAGCAGCGACGCGTTGCGCTCGGTGATCCCCGTCGCGAGCGTGCCGGCGGGCTTGTCGTCGGGCTCGGGCGGATCGGCGGCCTCGGGCGGAGGCGGCTGCGGAGGATCGACCTGCGGCGTGAAGTCGATCGACGGCTTCTCCGGCTCGTCCGCACCCAGGAACGCGAAAGCGGCGACCGAGGCGGCCGCCGCAAGCACCACGACACCGAGGGCGACGGCCCAGCGGCGAGACCTCAGACCGCTGAGACCTCTTCTTCGTCGGGAACCCGGAACGACGAGCCGCAGCCGCAGGCCGCGACGACGTTCGGGTTGTTGACCTGGAAGCCGGCGCCGGTGAGCTGATCGATGTAGTCGATCGAGGAGCCGTGCACGTACGGAAGGCTCTGGTCGTCGACCAGGATCTTCAGCCCGCTGTCCTCGAAGACGTGATCGTCGTCGCGCTGCTGGTCGAAGGCGAGCTGGTACTGGAAGCCCGAGCAGCCGCCCCCGCGAACGCCGAGGCGCAGGCCGGCCGACGAGGTGTCGGCGTCCTGCGAGTCGAGGAACTCGCGCACCTTCTTGGCGCCGAGCTCGGTGAAGGTGATGTCTGCGTACCGCACTTCACGAAATATAGCGGTAGCTATCCTCCGACACGAATGCCCACGCCTGACGAGCTCAAGCAACGCATCGAAGCTGCCATCCCCGGCGCCGCCGCCGAGGTCACCTCCGGGGACAACGTGCACTTCTCCGCCGTCGTGCGGGCGTCCGCGTTCGAGGGTCTCAATCGCGTCCAGCAGCACCGGCTGGTCTACGGAGCCTTCGAGCCCGGCGAGCTCGGCGGGGCGGTCCACGCGCTGCAACTCAAGACGGAGGTCCCATGAGCGACAACCCGCTTCACGACGCGATCGCCGGAGCGATCCGCGACAACAAGGTCATCCTCTTCATGAAGGGGACGCCCGAGCAGCCGATGTGCGGGTTCAGCGCCCGCGCGGCCGCCGCGCTCCAGGCCGTCGGCGTCCCGTTCGCCGCGGTCGACATCCTGCCCGACCCGCGCATCCGCCAGGAGCTCAGCGCGATCACGAACTGGCCGACGACGCCGCAGCTGCTCGTCGACGGCGAGCTCATCGGCGGCAGCGACATCATCGTCGAGATGTTCGAGAACGGCGAGCTCCACGACGTGCTCGGAGCCGAGAAGCCGGCGGACGAGTCCCCCGTCCTGGCCGAGCCCGGCAACGACGAGCAGCCCCAGCCGCTCAGCATCGAGAACCGGCTGAACTAGCAACGCCGGAGGTTGTGAGCCTCTGGCGAGCAACCTCCAACCGAATGGCGAGCGCTAGCGAGTCATTCGACGATGACGGGGATCTTCACGCTTCCGCTGAGGCGGAGCTCCGGATCCTTGAAGACCTCGCGCTACTTGCGCGCGATGCCCTCGGGGCCGCCCGGGTCCTCGCCGAGCTCCTCCAGCGAGGCGTCGCCGGCGTCGGGCGGCAGGAA